>CAZROS010000001.1:0-25758 GCA_964601825.1 uncultured archaeon
AGAGTTTCCATAAGGAAAAAAATCACGCGCTTGTGCACGGCCTCGCCTTTTTTCACACCCCTTTTCATATCTATTGTTGCTGTGTAGAAATATTCTGTTTCGCCCAGCCGCTCTAAAATTTTTAAATTCTTCACTCCGGTTTCTTCCTGAACTTCCCGCACAGCAGCCTGCTCTTCTGTTTCGCCTTTTTCAATCCAGCCTTTTGGCAAAGCCCACTTGTCTGAGAAATCTTTTATCAGAAGGATTTTTTTCAATGCCGGATTATAGACAACTCCGCCGGCGGAAACTTCTTGTTGCATGGGAAATTGTTGAAGTTGGTTTTTTATAAAACTATGTAAAGCTTGTTCTATCACGCCAATAAAGATATTTAAATCCCATATACAATATTTTTATATGGCACCGGGTAAAAGAACGCTGTTTAAAACAGAAGTTAGAGCAATGGCACATTTACATGAAAACGGGGGGAGTGCTCCAGGTTTAGATGTTTACAGAGCATCTGGTACTTCTGGACATCCTGGGCATTTTCTGGATTATATTATTGGAATGGGATATGTAGGAAAAAATGGGAACGACTTTAGACTTACTCCTGATGGAAGAAGGGCTCTAAGAAAATATTCATAACATTTTCACTTAACTGCGCTCACAATTTCCACAACATCCCGATTCTTTAATTTCTGCTCGCCTGAAATTTTCATTTTGGTTTTTACATTCACAGCATATAAAAGCTTAAACTTCAATTTTTCGCACGCGGATTAAAAAAGAATTTTTCCGGGGTTTCCTGCTGTAAAAAATAAATGCTGCCGCCAGAATTCCTATGAGAGTTATTAGAGAGCCAGCATAATTAACAATAATGGGCGAGAAACTTATTTTTACATTTTCTGTTTTCGGAAAAATCAGCATGAATGACGGGCTCGCATAATAAATTTTTTCTCCGCCAGCGGACTGCCAATTCGGGAAATATGAAACTGAAATTATATGAGGCTTGCCTGGGCAGTTTGTTGCGAAAGAAATCTCTTCCTGCAAAAACTTCTCATTTGAAATCGCGCAATTATTTTCAATAGGAATTTTTCTAATCTCGCTCAAATCAAAAATCTCTGCCGCAAATTTTTCCTTGTCAAAAGCAGAAATTTCTTCATCCATCACAACTGGAAATTCCAGCAGAGAGTTATTCATCCACCATTCAAGCGACTGGACTTTTCTTTCTTCCTTTGAAATTTTCATAAAATTTGGCTGAAATGCAGGAACAGAAATATAACTTCCTGAAATAGAATTCAATTTAAAAACTTTCCACTCTTTGAAGTCTCCGATTTTTTCCCATTCGCTGCTGTTGCCCAAATCAGACTGCAGCCGGTCGAAAGTTGCTACTAGATATTTCACATTCAGCATTTTCAAATGCTTTGTCCCATCAGAAAAATTATATCCAGTTGTATGCTCCTTCCCTCCGATTGTTGGAATGCCTGCGCAGTGGTGCGAGATTTCGCATTGAGTGTAGGAAATAAAAGGAGAAGTTATTGTTGCCTGCGCATAAACCCCTTCCAGAGTGTTTCTGCCGGAAAAATATGGCATGGACTCAAAAGCGCGCGGCGTGCCAAACCTGTTGTTGATATCAGCCAAATCCACATACCCGCGGCCGTCTGTTCCCTTGAGCAGCTGATTAATTGAATTAAAAGTCTGCCAGTCTGCTTTTTTCTCCCAACCCTCATAATTCCATTTTATCCAGCCGGGAATGTAGCTCACGCTTGCGTATGTTGCGTAAAAAATTATTGCGCAGACAGCGATTGCCGAAAGCTGAAATAAAAATCTCCGCCTAAACAGCCGCGGCAAAATATCTCCCAAAGCTGCAGCAGAAAGCATTAGCAGGAAAAAATATGTAAGCGGAACAAACCGCACATTCACATTGAACAAAAGCTCTCCGTTGAAAAATGCGAAAATTGTTGCCAGCGCGCAGAAGCCCAAAAATAAAATTTTTCTGTCTTTGTTTGCAAAGCCGCGCGCGAGCGCGTACACGCCAAGCAAAACAAAAATTATCGCTTCCTTCGGATACCACGCCTCAAGATTTATTCCCCAATCTCTTCCATATTTTGTTGTGTATTCAATATTGCTCAGAAGCGGAATTAGCCAGAAAGCAAGCAAAGAAAGCGCAAGTCCGAAAACTAAAAACAGGAATTTGAAATTCCGGAGAATTTCTTTTTTCTCTTTGCGCATAACAAAGAAAATAGCTGACAAGCCGCCTATTATTGCAGTAACCAAATGTGAAAAGAAAGTGAGAAAGTAAAGCGCTGGCAGCCAAAGAGAAAACTTTTTCTCTTCTGCTTTTTTGAAAAGGAACCCCAAAAACAAAATCATGAATCCCATGCTCAGCGCATAAGAGAATTCTCCAGCCAGATTGCTGGGAATGTTCCCGCCGAAAACATTGTTTTTTTCCTGAAAAAGAAAAATCAGCGAGAGCGCGGAAGAAATTATTGGTGTTGGAAATTTGAAGCCGAGCCAGCGCATTGTGATATATGCTGAAACTGGAATTAGAAAATTCGGCAGAGCTGTGATAAGCTTGAACGCAATTGTAAGTGGAATTCCGATGTAAGAAAGCAATGACATGAAAATATACGCAAGCGGAAAAATAAATTGAAAAATAGGATAGCCTGCCCATCTGCCCTGCGACCAGCCGAAAACTTCCCCTTTTGGAATTAGTTCGGTTGCCATGAATTTTGCAAGATAATTATCCGAGCCTGTGTCCCCACCGGTTGTTGCTGTATTCAGAAGCAGGAGCTCGGGCTTGTAATAGAAAATCAAAAATCCGAAAATCAAAATGAAAATCAGAATGTCTATATGCAATTCTTTTATTTCAGCTTTTTTCGTGCGCCTCATGGTTTCCATAAAATCTCCCTATTTAAATCTTTGAAATAAATTGGATTTATGAGAAAAGAATTCTGCTTTTTGGTAGGCAGGTTCCAGCCATTTCACTTTGGGCATCTGGCTTCTGTAAAAGCCGCAGCAAAGCTTTACAAAAAAGTTGGGGTAGGAATTTTTCACCCTTCTTTTGGAAAGCCAAACAGGAAAAAGATTTTCATGCCACATGCGTTTGAGCCTGCGCAAAATCCGTTTCCATTCCAAATTGTGAAAGAGATGATTAACAAATCTCTAAAAGCAGAAAAAATTAAAAATTATAAAATTTTTAAATTTTACCCGACTGGAGTTTACTCGGTTTCAAAGTTCAAGCGCAACCTTCCTTTCCCACTTAAGTCCACAGAATTTTTTATTTCCGGCAAAGATATTGACACCAAAATTATTTCGCGCATAAAGGAGATTGGAGGGACTTACAAAACACATAAAATTTTTCTGGGAAAAAATTTCATGAGCGGGACTGAAATCAGAAAAGACTTTTTTGCTGGCAGGAAAAGGTGGGAGAAGGCTGTGCCGGCGGTAGTTAGAAAAATTCTGGATAAAAATGCTGGGCTTGGTTTGAGCACTTGAGTTTTGCCATAAAAATTGATTTATAAGTTTTTCGCCTATACAACTTTTATGGCCCCCCCTCCAGCTCATGACCCAGATAGCATTTCAGTTGAACTTCTATTTGAGCTTTCTGGACATTACATAATGCCAGGCAAAGAGGAGGAATATAGAAATTGCCTAAAGTTGGCATCGGGTGCGATAGATTTCGCAAAGAGAGGAAAGCTTGGCATGGCTGGTCTGGCTGTGTCCACAGCCATGAAAAAATATCCGCAGTGTGCGAACAATGGAGGAGACCCGCTTTTTTATGGCTTGCTGAAATATGTGGAGCGCGAAATCACAGCCCAAGAAAACCAAAAATAATTCTTTTATAAATTTTCATTTCCAAGATTTTCCATGCTAGAAAAACTCGGAGCCGGCCTGCGCGCAGCTTTGGATAAAATAACCCGCGCTGGCTATGTTGACTCAAACACAGTCGGCGAGCTTGTGAAAGATATTCAAAGAACTTTGCTTGCCGGAGATGTTGATGTAAAATTAGTTTCCGAGCTTTCCCAGAGAATTAAAAAGCGGGCGCTTGATGAAAAGCCTCCTGCAGGAATGAGCGCGCGCGAGCATATAGTTAGAATTGTTTACGAGGAGCTTGTTCAATTTTTAGGAAAAAAACCTGAAATAAAAATTGGCCAGCAGAAAATTTTGCTGTGCGGTTTGTTTGGAAATGGAAAAACAACAACAGCAGCAAAGCTCGCGAAATTTTTCCAGAAAAAAGGTTTGAAAGTTGGATTGATAGCCTGTGATGTTGTGCGGCCTGCTGCCTATGAGCAACTGCAGCAGCTCTCGGAGCAACTGCATGCGGATTTTTTTGGAATTCAAAACGAAAAAGATTCATCGAAAGTTTTGAGCGAAGGCTTGAGAGTTTTGAAATCAGATGTGATAATAATTGATTCTTCCGGAAGAGATGCTCTGAATTCTGAAATGATTTCTGAAATAAAATCCCTAAATAAAATTGCAAATCCAGAAGAGCGTTTGCTTGTGATTTCCGCAGATGTTGGCCAAGCAGCAAAAGTGCAGGCCGAAAAATTTCACGAGGCAGTTGGAATTACTGGAGTAATAATTACAAAAATGGATGCAACTGCAAAAGGCGGCGGCGCGCTAACTGCTTGTTCTGTGACGCGCGCGCCTGTGAAATTTATAACAGTCGGGGAAAAAATTGATGCTCTGGAAATTTTTGATCCAGAGAGATTTATTTCGCGTTTAATTGGCTTCGGAGATTTGCAATCGCTTTTGGAAAAAGCGCGCGAAGCAATTCCAGAAAAGAAAGCAGAAGCGCTTGCGGAGAAAATGCTTGAGGGAAAATTTTCAATGGATGATTTTCTTGAGCAGATTGAGACAATGGGAAAAATGGGCGGGCTCAGCTCAATAATGAGCCAGATTCCGGGAATGGGCGGAATGAAACTTCCGAAGGAATTTGATGTTGCAAAGCAGGAGGGAAAAATGAAAAAATGGAAATTTGCAATTCAATCTATGACTGTTGCTGAAAGAGCGGACCCGACAATTGTTGACTCAAAAAGAATTTCAAGAATTTCAAAAGGCTCTGGTGTTTCTGAGGCAGAGGTGCGCGAGCTTTTGAAAAATTACGAGCAAGCCAGAAAAATGATGAAAATGATGGGCGGCGGAGGAATGAAGAGAGGTCCGCTGGGAAGATTGGCGAGGAAATTCAAGATGTGAGATGGAGGTATAGATAATTATGAGAAATATAATGTTCACAACTACTACTGAAAATCTGCGCACCATAATTGCAGGAATGGAACCAACAGAAGATGATTCTATATTGGCTATTGCAGGTTCGGGCGATCAGGCATTTGCGCTTTTAGAATATGCTGGAAAGGTAACGGCAGTAGATATAAATAGTGATCAAATGTGGTATGTGAGGAAGAGAATAGATGCTCTAAAAAAAGGGCATTACAGAGAATTTCTGGAATCCCCAATTAATGATGTGACAGAGTTTCTAGAAAGAAGTTCAAGAAATATATATTTCAGAGGTTTTTTCAGAACAAATAGAAGACTGGAGCGCATAAGAAAAAGATTGGATAGATTGGAAATTGTGGAAGGTGATATTTTTCAAATTATTAAAAAACAGAAAGGCAATTTTAACAAAGTATATTTTAGTAATTTGGGAGATTGGGTGGCTAGAGAACAGTTATATGAATCTGATGGATTAGACCATTTGCCGAATGGCTGCCTTGTTTATTGTTCATCGGGCCCTCCTGTAGAAAGCGATCATTTAGTTGTAGACGAAAGACTAACATCACAATCAAGAAGGTTCGGCAAGTATTGGAGACCAACAGTTTACAGAAAAGTCTCACCGCCGATTCAATTTTCTCCTGTCGCACCAGTCAGATATGTTGCATAACTAAGCGCCTTTTTAATTTGCTCGGTTAATATTTTTTCATGGCAAAGCTTTCCATATTTCTTGACGAAAGCGGAGACCTTGGAAAGCGCGGCTCAAAATATTTTTAATTGAAAAGAAAATTTCAAAAATAATAAATCTATGGGAGAACAAAAACAATCAGACGGACCCCACAGGCGCTTGAAGTGCACCTCAAGGTACACGACACCCATAGGACTTACCCGTCTGTTAAGATATGATACTTTGTTATTTAAAAAGGCATAAAATTAAATCTTTATAATCTTCTCGTATAATTTTCTCCCATGCGCACCTTTATTCTCTACAGCCACGCCCGCACTGATTCAAACTGGAATATAGAAGACATGCCTAGCTCTGGTGGAAGAATGGATTTAGTGACAAGATGCGTTTCCGCAAGCCTCTGGCTTTCTTACACAATTCGGCGCGATGCGGAGTTTATTGTTATTTTGAACGGCGCCCCTCGGCCGCCGATTGCAATAAAATTTTCCGGAGAAAAATTAAAAAATGTTTCTCCAGATGAGCGTTCTGTTGGGCTGTGGCTGAAAAAAGTTTTGGCGCAAGAAATTCCAAAAGACTGGCTGGAAGTTTTTCCGGGAATTTTCGCAGCCCAAAAATCTTTTCAGGGAATTGTGAAAGAATACTCAAATGAACGCCCACGTTCAATCACGGGAAGAGCTTCAAATAAAGTTTTTGTTCTGCACGAAAAAGGCGAGCCAATTCAAGAGCAGAAATTTTCTGCGAGCGGCAATTTAGTTTTTGTGCTTGGAGACAATGTTGGCATCCCAGCAAAGGATGAAAAGTTTGCTTTGCGCTCAGCAGAAAAAATTTCGCTTGGGAAAACTTCATATGTCGCGAGTGCGTGCGTTTCTGTTGTGAACTGGATTTTAGACGGCTCGGCGCAAGGTAAACCTGTACGCCCCGCTAAATTGTGAAAAAATAAATTGCAATAATTTTTACACATTAGCTAAGCGAGCGCTCATGGGTTTACCCTGAGCGCGAGCCATTGAAATCTATTTAAACGCTCTCCAAGAATTTAGTTTATGATTCCGCTATTGCAGAAAATTCTTGAAGCAAATCTATGCGACTCTTGTGTAGGCAGGCAGTTTGGCCAATTGCTTTCAGGCTACACAAACGCAGAGCGCGGGAAATTTCTGCGCGCTTTTGCAGCAACAGCTGTTGACGGGAGAAAGCTCTCAACAGAAAAAATAAATCCAAATAATTTTTCTGGCTTTAAGTTCAGGCAGAACGCGGATTTTGAGAAAATTCTAATAGGGGTGCGGGGTGCGAAGCATCCTGCGTGTGAATTGTGTTATGGACTTTTTGATAACTTGGACAAAACAGCAAAGCGCATCTCAAACTCCCTAAGCAAATATGAATTCTCAACTTTTGTTATTGGCACAAACCTCTCGCGCAAACTTTTGGATGCAGAAGAGAAATTGTGGGAGCGCTGCGGAATTGATTATTGCGAGCCCATGCGGGCTGAATTAAACAGAGAGCTGGGCAAGCGAGTTGAAAAAATTGCAGGAAAAAAAGCAGACTTGAAAAAACCTGACATTGCTGTTCTCTTGGACATGGAAGCGAACAAAGTTTGGCTGAATGTAAACCCGCTTTTTATTTTCGGCTATTACCAAAAATTGCAGCGCGGATTCCCGCAATGCAAATGGGGCACGCCTCACAAATACAAAACTTCTGTTGAGGAGCAAGTGGGTTTGCCTGCTTTAAAATTAACTTTAGGAAGAGACCACAAATTTCACGGATGTGTCGCTGGAGATACGAAAATCCTACTCAACGAATGTTCGCTTCCAATCAGAGAGTTAGAAAATTCCTACAGCAAACATGAAGCAATGTCTTTTGACGAGAAAGAGAAAAAAATAGTTGCATCAGATATAAAAGATTTCATGAAAATGAAAGCCGTCATATATAAAGTTAAAACAAAAGAAACCGGAAGAGATATACTTGTTACAAATGAGCATCCGTTCTTTACATCCGAAGGGATGAAGCCGCTTGCGAACTTAAAAATGGGCGAGCTTGTCGCTGTTAATCCTTTAGAGCCCGCCACATATTCTGAATTTAAAGGAAAAATAATTTCAGATGAAAAAGAAATTAATTTAGTTATAGAGAAATATGCGCCGACTTCTTTCAAATCTAAAATAATCAAAGAGCTGAAAGAAAGAAAATTGCTGCCGCTTTTTGCTGATAGCCCCTCTGCTTTGATTCTTGCGAGAATCGCGGCATTTCTGTTTGGAGATGGAAATGTAAGATATACAAGAAAAAGAGATGTTGGAATAGAGTTTTATGGTGAAGTTGTTGACTTGAGAGAAATACAAAAAGATTTAGAAAAATTGGGATTTAAGTCTGAACTTTATAAGAGAAATTTGAGAACATCAATTATAAAAGATTATTATGGAAACGAAAAAATAATAGAACCCAAAAAAGAGCAGAGAGTTTTGGTTTGCTATTCTAAAAGCTTGTGGGCTTTGCTTGTAGCATTGGGCGTGCCTGTGGGAAATAAAGTTGTAAACGAATTTAAAATACCAGATTGGATAAAAGAGTCAGACTCATTCAAGAGAGAATTTCTCGCTTCTTTATTTGCTTGCGAGATGGACGTTCCAAGATTAGACAAAAGAAATTACAACAGAAAGAGCTTTAACACTCCCAGATTTTCTCTGAACAAAATAGAAAGCAAAGTCAATAACATGGTTGCATTTATGGAAGATATAAAAGAAATTCTTTCGGAGTTTGGAATAAGAACTCTCAAATTAAGGCTTCTGCCTTACACTACAAGAAAAGATGGAAATAAATCTATAAAGGTAATACTGGACTTCAATAACAGTTTTGAAAATCTGATAAATTTATACAACAAAATAAACTTCAGGTACTGCAGGCAGAAAGAAATTCGCTCTAAACATGTACTGGAATATCTGCTCATGAAAAAATATTTTGTTGATAAGCGCAAAGAGCTTTACAAAAAAGCTTTGGAATTAAAGAAAGATGGAATGAAATTATCTGAAATTCATAGAAAGCTGAATAGCGATCATGTTAGTAAAAAAGACTTGTGGCTGTGGGTTAGTGGCAATATAAAAAATAGAAATATAAAAGTTCGGAATAATTTCCCAAGTTTTGATGATTGGCTCAAAAAACATTCAGAGGGACTTGCTTATGGGTTGATTTGGGAAACAATAGAATCTGTAGAAAAGGTTGGTGAAGATTTCGTTTATGATTTGACCATTCCAAGAAATCATAATTTCTTTGCCAACGGCTTTTTGGTTTCAAACTCCGGCCGCGAGGATATTGATGCACGTTGCCTTGCCTGGCGGCCGTTTGTTTTGGAGATTGCAAAGCCGCGGCTGCGCAAAATTGATTTAAAGAGATTAGAAAAAACAATTTCAAAATCAAAAAAAATAAAAGTCCGCGGATTGAAATTTTCCAATATGGAAACTGTCCGCGAAATTAAAGCAGCAGCTGTTGACAAAACTTACAGAGCGCTCGTTCAATTGAAAAAATCCATTAGCAAAAAAGATTTGAAAAAACTTTCTGCTTTGCGCGGAACAATTTCCCAGCGCACTCCTGAAAGAGTTTTGCACAGGCGCGCGGATTTACATAGAAAGCGCGAGGTTATTTCAATAAAAGCAAAATTAAAAAATAAAAAAACTTTGGAGCTTGTGATAAAGGGGAGCGCAGGGCTTTACATCAAGGAATTAATTTCCGGAGACAATGGCAGGACGCGCCCGAGCGTTTCAGAAGTTCTTGGGACAGAAGCGAAGTGCAAGGAATTAGATGTTGTAAATATAGGAAAGATAAAACTTTAGTCACTAGTAGTCACAAAGGTTTATATCGCACTTCATTCCTTTCTTTTCAGATTCGTATGGATTTATCTGTTATAGAAAATGATTTTAAAACAGTTCTCAGCCAGAAAAGGCTTTTAGACCATCTGAGAACACAGTACAATGGCTGCACTTTGGTTTATGCAAAAAGGCATGGAAGCCAATGGAGGGCTGGAAATGTTGTTCTAGAAATTGGAATAGAAAGTGGCAGCGGCACGCGGAAAAGAGAAATTATAAAATACTATAACGACCCAGCTTATGATGCAGTAAGCGACCCGCAACAAAAAGAATATTTACAGAGATGCTACAAGGGAAATGAAATAAGGCAGCAACTGAGATTATCCACACATTACCCAAAAATGTTTCCGAGAGTTTTATGCGATGATGACAGGGCTGTGCTTATGGAATTCAAGGAAGGCGAAAGCGCTTTAGAAGTTTTCAAATCTGGTAAAGAAGATTCGAGAGATAAGGCTGCAAGATTTTCAAGGCTCGCTCCTCAAAGGCTTCAAGAAATGTTTTCAACATATCCTAAATCTGATGCGCCTAATTCACATTGCTTGGAAGATGTTTCGCGGACAATTTTTTACCATACAGAAAGGCTGCGCAATGACAGCAGATTTAATTTGCCGGAAGAAGAGTTTAGAAGAATTGTAGATCTAACAAGAGAGTGGAGCCTAAAACTTTCGAAAAGATATGTTGGCCAGCCAATTCATGGAGATTTGAATGCTGATAATTTGAGAATTACAGAAAGCGGCGAGCTTTCCCTGATAGACCCGAAAGATGATTCTAGCAACAGCATTGTAAAAGATTTCGGCAGGTATGTGCCGTCATTTTTAGTTAACTGCTTCGATTACAGTGGTTGGGGTGTTGATTTCGCAGCCGCGCGAGCTAAGGAAATGATAAAGAGTTTGAACTTAACAAAAGAGGAAGTTGCAAGATTGAGATTTTTCTCTGGCCAGTCAATGCTTTCGTTTTCTTATTATGGAACTCAAAAAGATGGAAAAGATAACAGCGGAAATCCAAAAAGAAACGGCCCGCTTTCGCAAACATACAGAAGGCATTCTATAAGAACTTTGAGTGATTTGGAAGCTGCTGGCAAGGAGGATGTGGACACGTTTGCAGAATCTTTTGCTGGAACTTTTGTGGAAGAAGCACAAAAATATCAAGCTGTTGCAGGTGTTTGAATGATAGTAATTTTTTCGGGCCTGTCGGGTTCGGGAAAAACCGCAATAGCTTTTTCACTTGCAAAGAAAATTGGCGCAGAAATAATCAGAAACGATGAAATAAGAAAATCTCTTTTTCCCAATCCAACCTATTCTGAAGAGGAGAAAAAAGTAGTTTACAAAACAATGTTCTTGCTCGCGAAAAAAATTTCTGAATCTGGAAAGCATGTTATTTTGGATGCAAGTTTTTATAAAAAATCTTTGAGAGATGAGGCGCGCTCTTTGGGAAAAACTTTTCTGGTTTACACAAAATGTCCTTTGGAGATTTGTGTGCAGCGCACAAACCACAGAGATGGAAGTGAAGTTGCTGAAAGCGATAAGAGAACTTATGCGCTGAACGAAAAATACGGAACACTTCCTGGAATTAGTGTGCCATTTGAAGAGCCAGAGGATGCCGACTTAACTTTGAAAACAGACAATCTTAGTATAGAAGAAAGTGTTGAGAAAATACTTAATGAAATAAAGAATTAAAGCTTTGAAAGCGAGCAATAATTATGCAAGTCAATGTTACAGGAGGCAAGAATTTCTATTCTTTCAGAATACGCGAAGAGGATTGCAGGCTTGAAGTTATAGCAGATAAAAAAGGCAGACATATACGCTATTTGAGAAATAATGTAGCTTATTGGGGAGGAGACATAAGACCTGAAGAGAATGAAGCAGAATCCCTGAGAAATGCTCTCAATAATAAGCTGAGGGAAGGATGAGAAGCAAGCCACGCACTTACAGGAGATTATGGAGTTTCAACAACTTTTTCAAATGCGGCTCTTTCAAGCGGAGTCCTTGGCTCGGTTCTCGTATAAAAAGCTATAATACCCTTTACAATATCCGGGGAAATCTCCGGTGTTTTAATTAGAGTGTCATCCAAATCCAATGCTAGGAAAGTTTCTGGCATAAAAACATCTGTAACTAAATCTTTAAAAGAGTTTATTTTGAACAGCTTCTTTTTTAATTTGAATTTCAACACCATCTCCACATTCTGATGTTAGAGATATTGATGCAGCTTATGAGCACATGATGGCTGACAGGACAATAAAATCCCGCACAGAAGTTATGAAAAAAGAAGGAATTTACGAAACAGTTTATTTGAATGCGAACAGATTTTTCGATCCAACTCCTTATAGATTAGAGCTTGCTCCGCGCGGGCTTGTTATAAGAAATACCGGATTTGCGGGGCTTTTTCGATGATATTGTAACTGCAGATGAGATCGGAATCAAGCTCGGTACAGGGGCTTTTGAATTTTTGAAAGATAAATGCGGCGGAAGAATTGTTTATGTTGATGACAATCCTGATTACATTCAGGTGGGAAGACAGAAAGGTTTGGAAAGCTATCACACACGCGAGTTCGCTCGCAAGGCTTATGAAGATGGATGTAAATCGATGAGTCTGCCTTGTATCGGAGGTTTGCAGGAAATCAGACATGTGGCTTCTCTATCTGGGCAATAGCAGATGATAAATCGTAAACTTTTTCTATGTACGCATCAGCTTCTTTGGATTCAGAACCAACCAAAATTCCTTTCAGCCCCTTTAATTTTGCTGGCAGAATATCTTTCTTCAAGCTATCTCCAACCATTGCAGCATTTTCAGGCTTAAAGCCCATCTCATCCAGAATTATATCAAAAATTTTTGTGTTCGGCTTTGATTTTTCAAAATATTCCGCCCCGTAGATTTTTTTGAAAAAACTTTCTATTTTTAGAATTTTTAAAATCCTTTCCGCAACATCTGTCGGGCTGTTTGAAGCAATAACCAGAGTGTTGTTTTTGGAAATATTTTCAATAACTTCATAAAGTTTTTCATCATATTTCAAATGCTTTTCAATATTGGATTTTCTCAGGATTTCAAACATATCTTTTCTTTGCAATCCGAGAGAGAGTAAAACTTGGGTGCGGCTGTCGAGCTCTTTCAGCTTTTCTTCCATAATTTCTTTAGCTCTATCTTCAGAAACCTTCTGATTTTCAGCAATTTTTCTTATAATCATTTCATCTCTTTCTTTCCACAGGCTTTCAGAAAAATACAGGGTTTTGTCCAAGTCAAAAATTATCAGCATGGAAAACATTTGTATAAAAGATTTAAATACGTATTGTGTAATAGATATATGCAAAAAGCAATTATCAGGCCGCCGTGGGATGAGTATTTCATGAATATTGCTCACGCAGTTAAAGCCCGCTCAAATTGCATTAAGAGGCAAGTTGGCGCAGTTATTGCAAAAGACAATAGAATTATTTCTACCGGCTATAATGGAACCCCCAGAAAAATAAAAAATTGCAACGAGGGCGGCTGCGAGCGCTGCAATTCAAACACTCCATCTGGAAAAGATTTGGATAAATGCATTTGCTCGCATGCTGAAGAAAATGCAATAACTCAGGCAGCGCTTCATGGAGTCAGGCTTGAGGGAGCGCAAGTTTACACAACTTTCACTCCATGCACAGCCTGCACAAAATTAATACTTGGCGCAGGAATTTCTAAAGTTGTAGCTGCAGAAAATTATCCAGACAAAAGAGGCATGGCGCTTTTGAAAGAAGCCAAAATAGAGTTTGAATTTCTTGACACAACGCGCCAGAAATCTTTTAGGGAATTTTAGTATTTTCCGACATCAATCCCAACATCTCTTGGGCCAAAAGCCATAGGCAACAATTCGCTTATTTTCACTATGTAAACTAAAGTTTTATCTGTGTTTGACATCACAACTTCTGTATCCACTCCAGAAACTTGTGAAACTTCATAAATAGCCTGCCTGCACATTCCGCAAGGAGTTACAGGCTTATCTAATTTATTTTTTCCTTTTCCAATAACAGCTATTGCTTTTATTTTTCTTTTCCCATGTGAGCCGGCGTGATAAAGTGTTGTCTGCTCTGCGTGGGAAGTATTGCTGTATGCCGCGTTTTCAAAATTCGCTCCGCCGAAAATTTCTCCATCGATTGTCATAGCTGCTGCGCCAACAGAAAATCTAGAATATGGATTGTAAGGATTTTCATTCATTTGCTTTTCCGCTTCATCTAGCAATCTCTTATATTCATCAGAAAGCTTATCGTAGCTTACCTCTTCAATTGTAGCTTTAATTTCCATATCTATGATAGAAATCCAAATTATTTAAACCCATCTAGAAGCCTTCCAATCTGGCTGTTCAATCTTTCCAAATCCCCATTATTCTCAATCCTTGCATCAGCCATTCTGAAAACTTTGTCCATTCCTTTATTCTTCATATCCATCTCATCGCGCGCCAAAAACTTTTCATAGCTTGCAGTTGGATCCTGAAGTTTTCTGCGCTCAAATCTAATCTTTGGCTCTGCGTGCACATGAATTAATTTAAAGTTTTTAAAATTTTTTCTAAACAATTGGACTTCATCTTCAGATCTGAAGCCATCAACAATAAACTTTTCTTTGCTTGAAGAAATAATATCTCTAACTAATGCGTCCGCAAGAATGTCTTTCTTTCCTGAAATGAAACGCACAATATCTCCGAGCTTGGAAATTATCATTCTGTCCTCTTCTGGATTTCCTTTCAATAGCCCGCGCGCTTCTGCTTCCCTGCGCAAAATATCCGAGAAAACAAAAACTCCGAATCCCGCTTCTGTGAATTTTTTTGAAATTGTTTCTTTTCCTGCAGCAGCCGGCCCAGTCAGCCCAATAATAATTTTGCTTTCATTTTTCTGCGGCATTGCTGGTGGAGAAATTATTTTTCTCTTTTCATCTTCAGAAAGCGCGCCGATTGGGTTGAAGTCTGGCATGCTTTTTGTTTGAGAGAGCGGATATAAAAAGATTTTTATACACGAGAAGAGAATAAATTTCATGGCTTTCGGCGAGAGGATTTATGATAATGGTGGGATTTTGAAGTCTGCACCCAGAAGGGAAATTTTAGCAACTATTAAAGAGCGGGGTTGCGCAACATATTCTGAACTATATAGATTATTTATGGAGAGACATGAAAAAATGAGCAAGGGGACGCTTCAGTACCATTTGGAAGCTCTTGAAAAAAGCGGAGTCATAGTTAAGGGAGAACCTTCTGGACGCCGCAGGTCATACAGGATTTCAGGAGACTATTTAAATGTTAATCCTCAAGAAACTTAAGTGATAAAAAATGGTCGTAAAATCCCACGGCGCGCGCAAGCGAACAAGAGGAAAATTCCGCGGCCCGAAAAAATTAACTGTAAATGCCTACCTGAAAGAATTTTCCGCAGGCCAGAAAGTCGGGCTTGTTGTCAATTCCAGCTCGCAGAAAGGAATGCCCTTCCGCAGATTCCACGGGCTCACAGGAACAATTCTGGAAAAGCGCGGGCGCGGTTTTGTTGTAGAAGTTTTTGACGGCAATAAGAAAAAAATTATCACTGCAAGGCCTGAGCATTTGAAAGCGCTCAACTAATGGGTTTAAATCCTTTTCTGTTCAATAGTTTTTATGAGATATCAAGTAAACGCAGCTGCAAATGGAAGTGTGAGGCAGCCAGCCAGTATGCTTTCAATTGGCACGCAAGTAGCCGCTGATAATGGTCTCTCTGTAAAATATGACAGGGAAGTTTTGCTAGGCACAGAATTTATAGAAGCAATTCGCAGAGGACCTAAGACCCATACAATAAAATTTCACCAAGAGGGCGGCAGAGATGTTATAAGGCTTCCGTTATACAGCAGGCTTCCGCTTTTGGAAAAAGTTGCAGGCAGCGCTCCTGCAAGAAAAGTCGCTGTTGTTGATTTTGATTATGTGCGTGTTGAAAGATTTGGAGAGCTCTCAGAAGAAGATGCCATCTCCGATGGCTTTTCGAGTGAGGAAACTTTCAGAATAGAAACTGAAAATTTGGCAAGGCAGAGAGGATTCAATCTTACTCCACAAAGCCGTGTTTCCGTTTATCATATTGCTGAAGTCTTTTGGATTTAATGCCGTCTCGCTCTCTTGAATCCTGAGCACTCAATTATTTTCAACCAAATTTTCGCGCGCGACTGCTAAACAAAAACAATATTCTTAGCAATATCAATCATTTCCTTGCAAACATTTATCATGTCGGTGATTTTCTTTTCATCCTCAATGGAAACTTTTACGCCATAAGTATAATCTTCCCTCATTTCAATAATGCTGTCCATGTCTTCATATTTTAACAGATTGGTAAACTTTTCATCAATCTCTAATTTGCCCTCTTCTTTCAATTTTTCAATCAGCGCAACAGTGCATGTTTGGTTTCTTGATTCATAGCCAAACTTAAGAGCTATCGCCAGGAAACAATGGTAAACACAGTAAAAGCCCGCAACCATTGACCAGTCTGAAAATCCTATTTTGCTAAAACTCCCGATGGCACTGAAATTGTGCGCAGCCTTTTCAATATGCCTTTTTGCCGCCTCAATATCTGGCTTTATTTTTAGCAATCCCCTGTGTTTGGGCCTTTTTCCCAGCTTTCTATTTTCTTCCATTTCTTTATTTGCTTTATTCAGGCACCATTCAATATGCCTAGAAGCGTGAGACATCCTTTATCATCTCCACATATTTATCCTGCCCGTAGAGCACAATAGAATTTTTCACAATATCAACCATTGCTTTATCTTTCTTTTTAAGGCTGTTGGAAAAATCGCTTTGCGTCAGCTTTATTGCATGAAGTTTTTTCGGCAGCACCTTTTCCTTTTCCCTAAGAATAGCATTCACCTCTCTGGTCTCTGACTTTTCCATAATAATCATAATGTCAATATCCCTCGCATGAGAATAATTTTTCAATGCAGAGCCGAACATTATTACCACTCTGTCTTTTTCTAATAATTCTTTGAACTCTTCTTTCCATCTATTGAAGTTGTTGGCTTCGTCTGCAAGCAAAAATGCCGCGAGCTTGCAAACATAGCTATCTTCCAGTTTGAGCTTGTAAACTATAGATTTTCCAATTTTTTCGGATTCCAGAATGCTGCTGGCGCTCAGCCTTTTTAGAATCTTCTGCGTGCCCACGTGGCTTATGCCCAAACTCTTACTCAGCAAATTTGCATTGTAAAATGCGGCAAAATCTTTGAGTAAATAAAGCAATGCAGCTCTCTCATTTTTGGTAAGCTTTATCATAATAACCACAAGTTACTATATAGTAACTTTGAGTTATTTATAAAGTTTTCTTTAATGCCTTCTAACTCTCTTGAATCCTGAGCATTCAATAATTTTCAGCCCGAATTTTTTCTCCATTTTGTCCAAGAGCAAATTCATTCCCAAAGAATCTGAAGACATGTGGCCTGCAATAAAAACATTCAAATTATTTTTCTTCGCTTCCTCAAACTGCTTGTCTCCCATGTGCATTGCGACAATTGTTCCCACGCCCGCGTTCGCAAGTTTTTCATAAACTTTATCGCTACCTTCTGTCCCACCAGTCATTTCCAAATGGATTTTTCCAGCAAGATTTTCCATGCTGCCGGAAAAAAGTTTCAGCCCAGCATCTTTTTCAACAGCCCATTTATATTCTGGCTGCTTAAGCAAAAGTTTGTAAATCTCGCGCACGGTTTTTGGCTTTTCTTTTTCAAAAAGTTTTTCCAGAAAGGTGTGAACATGGTTGTCAGTAATTGTGTGGAAGCATGCAACAGAAATTCCCAAAAGTTTTGCCGCATCCTCTGTGCGTGTGTGATTTATTCCAGAAACCCCGCGGTTCACATCTGTTAAGCGTTCGTGTGTGTAGGCTTGGGCGTGAGCAATCGGCACGCCTGCTGCTGCTAAAACATCAGCCTGCATGTCCATCACTCCGTAAAGCCCGGCAAGAGCGCGGCCTTCTGGGTGGTGCGCAATTAGAGCATCAATTTTTGTTCCCTTTTCTTTCAATCTATCAGCAAGCAAAATTTCCTGAGCCTCAATATCAATTCCAACCATAATTGTTTTCACTTGCCCGCCCGCGTCAAAAGCAATTCTCGAGTCATCAAATGGATTCCACAATCTCTCCTTGTCAAAAAGCTCTTTCTCCTCTTTGTCAAGTTTTTCAAATTTTTCTTTTATTTCAGCGAGTTTCTTTTTCAATCCCTTTTCTCCGCGCGGGTCTTCTTTCATTCCCTCTGCAACTGCGAATTCATAGAGGTCTTTTAGAGCGGCCATAGCTTCTAAATTGAAAGGGCTATTTATAAAAGTTTTTGCCTGCCAGGCGAAAGCTTTATATATTCATTATACTTATAGCCTATTAGTGATAATTATGAATCGCCCAATGTTGAACAGAAGCGAGCTGAAAAGATATGTGGTAGAATTTCTATTGGCTTATGCAAATCAAAATCCCGGAACAGCATACATAGCCAGACCCGATATAGAAAATGCTGTTGCTGTGAACTCTGGTCTTGCTTTCAGGTATGGGATGCAGCAGTTAGAAGAAATCGGATTTCATGAAGAAGTATCTGATATACTAGATGAATTTTCAGAAGAAGGTTTTATTGAAAGGCGTAATAGAGTCTTTGATGGTGAATCTATAGATTCTTACAGAATTGCGCCAGAAAGATTTAATCATGGGCATGAAAGATGGTTCTATTTTCAGGACACTTAGAGATGAAATTTCTTGCTCACATACGCCCCATCATTCTCATATCTGAAATCAAAATCTAACTCTCAACAAAGGCAGAGGAGAAATCCTAAAAATAACAACATCTCCGCTTTGAATTTTTTCTTTCTGCTCAATGACAGCATCAGGGGAAATAAAAGAATTGTCCTTGAGTGGAATTATTTTTAGCTCTTCGCCTTCTTCAATTGTGCCTGCGAGCAAATTATAATCTGCCCTTGATTCGCGCACAAGCCAGCCGAGCTTTTTTTCCGCGGGCTTGAAGAATTTTATTTTTTTCCCAAGATATCTGCCGGCTCCAGCCACCCAATCCTTTGAGCCATTTCCGCTGTAAACTAAAATGCCTGAAGTTATTCTGTGCTCTTCTTTCATTTTTTTAAACTCAACAATATATCTGAAATTTCCAAAAGGATTTGCAGAACCAAGCGCATAGATGCAAGTTCCATCAAATAATCTCCTTCCATTTACAGCAGCATCTATTCTTGTCTCGGGAATAATTCTGAATTTTCCGGATTCCAAATTTTTTATTGCTGCATGTATGTTTTTTTCCAGAAGCTCGCCTTTGCTGCTTTTTGGATTTGTGTTCAAGCCAAGGATTGGAGTTTTTTTCAAGAAGTGCGAAATAAATTTAAAGTGGTCGTCACCGCCGGCCGCAATAACAAGGCTGGCTTTTGAGGCAATGCTTTCATTGAAATTATCTCTGCTCACAAGCGAGCCGGGAATTTTTTTCTCCAGAAAATCAAGCGCGCGCATGTGCTCAGTGTGGTTAGAAAAAATCTGCTCAGCATTTCCGCGCTTTGTGTAAATCTTTCTTAAGCCTTTTTCATCCACCCCATACCTCACCATATCCATTTGAACTCTGCTCAATTTCGGGGCAATTATAACATTTGATAAAATATTCATATTAATTTTTGAGGCTTTGCGATTTAAATCTTTGCGCGCGCCGCCAATGGTAGAATCCTGAAATCTATTCTTCAACTTCCAGCGGAATCTCTTCTGCCTCATGCCCAAGCATTTTCAGGAAATCCGGAGTTCCCATTTCTGTTTTTCCTCCGGAATATGGCAGCCTTTTTTCAAGCTCTGCCCGGAACTTCGGGTCTGTTCCGGCCATCTCAACAAGCTTGTTAATCAGATGCGGGAACATTTTTCCAATCTTCTGCAGGCGGTAGCTTGCCTTAACTTCATCGCTGATAATTTTCCACAATTCTGTGTCGTATTTTTTCAAAAAGTTTTCAGAGAAATCATTTTTCTGCAGGGCTTCAGCAACAACTTGCGCGGCAACTCTTCCGGAAATCATTGCATTGCCAACTCCCTCGCCGCTTAAGGGATCAATCAGACTCGCTGCATCTCCTAAAAGCAAAAATCCATTTCCGTAGCATTTTTTGTGGTAGCTCGCAACCGGCAAATTCCAAGCAAGAATTTGTCCCTGCAATTTTGAATTTTTGAATCTCTCTTTGAAAAGCGGATTCTCTGCAATAACTTTATTTTGAGCTTCCACCAAATTTACACTTTTCTCAACTTTGTCTTTAACAATCATTCCGAGCCCGACATTTGCTTCTCCGTTTTCTAGAGGGAAAACCCAGAAATATCCTGGGATCAAATCTTTTATCATGTGAATTTCTATTCTATCATTCAAGCCAGTTACGCCTGTATAATATCCGCGCGTTGCAACAATAAAATGCTCGGAAGGATTTTTGTTCAATCCAAATTTTCTCGCGACAATGCTGTTCGCGCCATCGCATCCCAAAACTAATTTTGCGCGCAAAGTTTCATCTTGGCTGTTTTCATTTTTTCCTACAAGACCTGCGACTGCTCCATTCTCTACAAGAACATCCATCACATTGAAAACCCTGAACTTAACTTTGAAAGTTTTTGTCGCTGACTCGAAAAGATAATTGTCAAAAATCTGGCGCTTGTGGCAGTAGCCCGGGGCAGGATTTTTTCTGTCCTCCACATCAAGATCAACAACTTTCCCGTTTGGGCTGCTGATTACAATTCCATAAATTTTCTGTCCCGGAAGTTTTGTGTAGCCCTCGTAAATCCCAAGCTCTTTCAGAATTGCAGCAGCCTTTCTTCCCTGCGCATCTCCACAGATTTTGTCGCGCGGGAAAGCTGCTTTGTCAATTAGCAAAATATTTTTTCCTGCTTTTGCCAAATACATTGCTGCGATTGCTCCTGCTGGGCCTGCGCCGACAATTATTGCGTCAAAAGTTTCTGGCATAAAAATCAGTTTGTTAATAGAAATTAAGGAATGTGAAGGTTTATAAAATTTAGTCTCGCCTTATTTCACTTCAATTGTTGCTTCAAATTTGTTGTTGCCTCTTGTAGAATCTGCTTCTCTTAAAGCATTTTCAGGGTCAGCCTCAATTTTGATTTTATAGACTCCTTGCATTTTCCTTCTTCTACTTCTTCAAGCATTTTTTGAATTTCTCTATCGCAGGTAGTTTTACAATTCCAAAGTTCAGGACCTGTTGAGAAACCGACATCAAAGAACATAATAAAAATATTTGCCCCAACACCTCCCCGAAGTCCGCTTTCACCAACAATTTTCCCGGTTCTTATCCTATTTCCCACTTCTTCAGCTATTCTCTGACTACCAGACTTAGGATGGAGCCCTCTCTTTGTATTGAATTCAACCTGAACTCTCCTTAGTTCCATTTCTCTCTCTAACATTGTTAGAGACTTTCCGGTTATTCTTTTTTGCCATTCATCAACTATCGCTACAGCATCCTTTTTACTGAAAGGGGCGGATGATTCGTGTAAAGGCTTTCGAATCTCTTCTACACCATCAAATTTTAGAGATTTTTTCAAGGATTCTGAAAATTCAGTAACACCCGGATCGGATCTAAATTTGTATTTCACAAGAGCGGTTCTTCCAACCGTAACACCTCTAGGGTCGTCTAAACCCGAGCTTATCGCATGCGTTGAAGCTTCTGCTTTTACATTAATTTTTTCATGCGTTCCAGCCAAAAATTTTGCCTGGGCTCCTGCTATTTCGGTCGGAGTTGCAGATTCTGTAACGAAAATTGTACCTTTCTTGATTAATTTATCTTTCTCAAATATTGGGGGGTCTTCATGTAAACCAAGTGGAGCAGAAGATTGTCGTGCGGTCCCGAAAACAACTGTGGGTGAAGATGATTGAGCATATGGATCTTTTTGTGTTCTCTCCTCATCATGTGGTGTATTAGTTTCTCCAAACAAACATCTGTTCATACAATCTCTAGATAAATCTCCTGCAGTTAGGCTAGAGAATTCCACAGAAGCTTTTTTTACACCGTAGCCGATCGGATCGCACAATTGCGGAATATTATAACACGGATTTGCAGCAACAGTTGCAGCTAGAGAAACTGTTGAAAGTAAAGAAAAGTAAATAGAAAATAAAATAATGGGAGTCTGGATTCGCATAAGTTAGATACTTTTTAAGGATTTATAAATATCCATTCTGCATCGGCTGGCTGTCATAACACTTATTTTTGAATGCTTCACAAACTTCATGAATTTGGATATCTATGTCCTCTCTATAATAAGAGCTGTTCTCTTCTCAATGCCATCTGAACCAACGTGAACTTCAACTGCAGCTTCTGTTTCGGCACTAACAAGTTTGTATCCTTCAGTCTGAAGTTTAACAGCTTTTTGTTGGTCGGCCGGCGTGGCAGATTGCGTTATAAAAACTTTGCGGGCTGTGGGGTCTTCCCAGATTCCCAGTCTCTCGAAATAAAGCATCTCTCTTTCGGGGTCCTGCCCAGTCAAAAAACAAGCAAGCATATCAAAATCTTGTGGAAGTTGTGAATAAACTTGTTTTAATAAATTTTTATATTTTCTCCAAAATAATGCGTCGTTAAAATCTGATGCCTCAGAATCTTCTGGATAATTAACGATAAGTAAAATATCTGTGTCAACCTCACCGCCAGGTGATATTTGAAAGCCCCTATCAGTTTTTTTAAATCGCATTTTTTGAATTTCTCCATCGGGCTTCTCATATCTTACTTCTTCAGAAGTTAAAGGTTTGTAGTTTGGAAAGTGTTCCACCCATTTGCCGAGCGCAGTGTCGCAAAAATTCATTAAAAATATTTCCTTTTGTGTATTTCCTTCAAGATAAGGACCGACATCTCTCGGATTATAGAAAGCATGGGCAATTCTGCGCGGCCTAAATATTGGGACCCCCGACATATAAGTAGTTATTGTTTTAAGTATTTAAATCTTCTCAGGCATCCACAGAAGTTACAGGAGAAATTGTTAGAAATCAAAAAATACAGCTTTTGCTGTTGCAGAGAGAACAGGAGCAGAAAGCAAAATTATAAAAATAAGAAAAGAAATTGATAATGTACTGCACAATGCTCTAAAGTAGATTGGGAATTGTCTTCCATATTGTTACTATAGATCTTAAACTTTATAAATCTTATGGAACACCCCCATTCCATCTTTTTCCATATCTTCGGGTGTGTAAGTTTTTCCAACAGCGCATCTCTCCACGCACCTGTCATCTCCGGCTAGAGTTTCTTTCAAACCTTTTTGTGCTTCTCCCCAGAAATCATAAAATACAGCTTTTGCTGTTGCAGAGAGAACAGGAGCAGAAAGCAAAAGCGTGAAAATCAGAAGCGAAATAAATATTGCGGATTGTTTCATGTTAAAGTTTTCTTATTGCATATTTAAAATTCACTTCACAAATTGAGATTTTAGGGTTTATAAATTTTCTACGGAGTCAGCCTTTCAGGAGTTCGTGGGAAAAGAATTGCCTCCTGCACATTTCCCAATTCAAGAATTTGCTGAACAATTCTGTCAATCCCTGTTCCAGAGCCTCCGTGCGGCGGCATTCCATACCTGAAAGAATCTAAATAAAATTTTATTTTTTCTGTTGTAACTTTTTGGGCGCGCGCCTGCTCCATCAATTTCCAATAGCGGTGCTCGCGCTGAGCTGCTGTTGAGATTTCCAAACCTTTGTAAATCAAATCGCAGCGCTCGGCAACGCTGGGATTTTTTTCTGATTGCTTGTGGTAGAACTTCGCGAGCTTCCATGGGAATTCTGTGAGAAAAACAAAATCGCTTCCGAATTTTTCTTTTGCAATTTCTCCAAGAGCTTTTTCTCCCGTAGAATCCAATTCATCATCTTCTCCATATTTCATCCCGCGCTCTTTCAGCAAAAGTTTTTTAGCCTCTGCCATTGCAATTCTTGGAAAAGGAATTTTTGGAATTTCAATTTTCTTTCCGAGAATTTTTAATTCTTCTGCGCCGCTTTCTGAAACGTGCTTGCAGACAGCCCGCATCATTTCCTCCATTGTGCGCATAACATCCTCCAAAGAATTTATGAAAGCCATTTCAATATCCAGCATAATTATTTCTGTAACGTGCCTTGTGGTGTGGGATTTTTCCGCGCGAAAAGCTGGAGCGATTTCATAAACCCGGTCAAAGCCCGAGGCCATCATCATTTGCTTGTAGAACTGCGGGCTCTGCGCAAGGAAAGCTTCGCGCTCAAAATAAGTTACAGCAAAAACTTCACTGCCTCCCTCGCTTGCTTCTGCAATAATTTTCGGTGAGTGGATTTCAATAAAATTATTTCCTTCCAGATAATTTCTCACAGCAGTTGTTACCATATCCTTTACTTTAAAAATCGCAGCAACCTCTGGCTTGCGCAAATCAATAAAGCGCGCCCCTAATCGCGTTTCAAATTCAGCCGGAGTTTTTTTTGTTATTGGCTCCAATGGGAGCTGGGCTTCGCTTTCGTTTATAATTTTTATTTCAGCAGGAATTATTTCAAATCCATTTGGAGCGGATTTGTTTGCGCGGACTGTTCCTTTAACTCCAATTACCCACTCTCTGCCAACTTTCTCAATTTTTTCCAGCAGTTCGTTTTTTACTTCGCCTTCTTTGAAAAGAATTTGCGCTTTTCCCTCTCTGTCAGCTAACTGGATAAATTTTAATTTTCCCAAATCCCTCAGCTCGCGCACCCAGCCCATGAGAACAACTTGCTTGCCATTCATCTCAGGAGAAATTTCCGCAGAATAATGCGTGCGCTGCCAGTCGCCGATTCCGTCAAAGATAGAAATTTCAGTTGCGGGGATTTTTTTCTTTTCCACAGAGACTTTTGTTTTGCGAATTGCCATGCAAAAATTCAGCAGCAGGGATTTAAAAGTTTAAGATTTAGAGTATTACAAAATATTTTTCTCTTCTAGTTGTGCAAGGCTCTCTTTGACCTTCAACTCTATGGCCATAAACACCGGAGCCGTCAGGATTTCTTGCAAAAAGCATAGCATCACATCCGTGTTGTAGACATGGAACTTGTTTAATCTCTAAATAACATAATGTCATATCGCCCTGCTGGGCTAACACAAAACCATCTTCTTTACATGCCATAAAAATTCACAAATTATAAAATACAACCCAAACTATAAACCAGACGAAAAAATAAATCCAGCCGCTGTTTGAGAAATACCATTTGTAGCCTTTCTTATTTTCCACAAAAAAATTTTCAAGGACAAACGCGCCCACGAAAAATCCCGCAAGCGCGAGCCCGGTTGCAGCCAAATTATTTTTCAGCAGAAAACTTGCATAGCCAAGCATAATTCCCAAAATCATGTAAAATATCAGCACAGAATTTTCCTCTTTCATGAAAGAGCTTTCAAAGAACAAGATTTATAAATGTATGTTTACAATACCCAGCATGCAAACTGACTGGAAAATTGCTGCTGCCGCAATAATCGGGCTTTCAATAGTTGCGTCTGCGCTGATTTTCTCCGGCAATGATGTTGTAAGCGGATTTTTCTCGCTGCCAACTCCGAGCTCGAAAACAACGCAAATAGAGCTTTCGCTTTCAGAGGACAAATACAGTTTTGATGTGAATGACGCGCCGCTTGTGGAAGTTCTGGTTGGAACCCCATTAGAAAATATCGCGCTGCAAGTTGGGAAGGAAAGATTTGATTTGAGCAGCCTTCAAACTGCAAGCCTCAAAGCAGAGAGCTTCACTGGCAGAATAGAGTTTTATGACAAGAAAATAATTCTAAAAGGCTCTGCGAAAAAAGCTTTTGTGAACAGCATTGGATTTAAAGATAAAGTAAGCATTATCTTGGAAGCAGATCATTTCTCAAAGCTTGTGGCGGAAAAAATAAGGCTTAACACGTTTTCCAATTCTGTAACCGGTACTTTGAGCGCTGACAGCGGGAAAACTTTAGTGCAGCTTGATAAGGACTCGCTTAATATCGGCGGGTTTGAGGGGAATCTAGTTTCAGAGGGAAGTGGTATAAATCTTGAAGGAATCGCACAGAGAGTTTCTGTTGCAGGCAAGGTCAACATTGGGTGAACTTTTAAATACATAAATGCTTCTCTAAATGGTTTTTATGGTTCTGGAATCTTTGTATTCAGCAAAAAA
>CAZROS010000002.1:0-7149 GCA_964601825.1 uncultured archaeon
ATTTTTCTTTTCGCAAAAGCGAAACCATGAATTTTTTTATTTTTCCCGCAACAGCTGCTTGCTCGCGAATCGGGTTCACGCCGCCGGCCGCAAGCTTTTCAATTTTTTCCAGAGTTCCAGTGGCAGAAGCAATTTTAGAAACATGCCTCATAAGAAATCTTTTCACTCCAAACGGCTGGAAAGCCGGAGGAAAAGGCAGATTCAAATCTTTGTAAACTCCCTCGTACAAATGGAAAAGCTGGTGCTGGCCAGAGTGGATTAGAACCGCATCGTGCCCACGCTTTTTCGCTTCCCAATAAATCGGCGCGAGCTTTATTATGTCCGGCCGCGTGCCTGTTAGGATTCCGATTTTCATAATTCCTGTAGGGAAGAAAAGCTTATTAAGGCTTATGAATTCACGAGCTCACTGCTTCTCGTAAACTCGAAGCAGTTCGCGTTAATGTGTGAAATTAAAAATTTGCAGGCACTTGCTTAGGCGATTATAATTTTTTACACATCAATAGCGAGGCGCGAGAGTTTACGAACGCGCCGAGCCTCAAGCGTGTATCTCCAACACATCCCCATCTCTCAAAACATATTCGAGCCCAACTCTTTCTCCGGGAATTTTCGCAGATCGGAAGAATTCCCAAGAATTCTTCGAGCTCGCAAAAAATCTTTGATTTTTTGCCGAGCCCCAGACGCGCGCGAATTTAAAATGCTTTACAAAATCCTTGTGCACAGAAAAGCAAGCCCGCCTCACATTAGAATTTTCTTTCAGAACCAAAGCTTTTTTCTCTGGCGGCCTGTCAGGCTGCTTTGTGTAAATTCTAATCAGATTTAATTTTTCCCATAATTCAGAAAAAAGTTTTTCTGAAAATATTTTTTGTTTTTTTGTTATAATTTCAACAGAAGGCTGGCGCAGATGGAATTTTTCCGCAAGCTCTGATAATTTTTCCCTTTGCTCGAAAATATTTTTTCCTCCGTCATAAACAAAAATAATTCCATCCGAGCTTTGCGCAATGCTGAGCCAATGCGGTTCAAAAGTTGAAGGGATTTCCACAAGCTGTATTTTCACTCCAGTCCATTCAGCAACTCCCATTTCCGGTTTTATTGTTGTGAAATTCACAGAAGAAATTTTCGGCCGCGCGTTTGTTAGTTCGGAAAGCAAAGTTGATTTTCCAGACTGCGTGAGCCCAATCAGGCAAATCTGCATGTCCCCTTCTTTCTTCAAAGCAAAAGCCCGCGAGCCTTTTTTTCCTTCGGTTTTCATGCGCAGCTTTGAGAGTTTTGTTTTCAGCTCAGCCAAAAGCTTGTCCCCGCCTTTGTGCTTTGGCGCGAACTTTATCATTTCCTCCAAAGCAAAAATTTTTTCATCTCTTGTTTTCGCTTCAAGAAATCTTTTTTGCGCGAGCGCAAACTCTGGAGTTGCATTGATTGGCATAGAATAAGTTGTGCGGGTAGATTAAAAAGTTTCAATAATACTCCGGCCTATAGCCTTCATCTCCTTCTTTAGGAGCATAAACTCCGCCGCCCTCCTCAGGCTGCTCTTCAGGAATCTCAACTTTCTTTTTCTTGAACAGCTCCTGAATTTTGCCTCTGAATTTGAAAATCAAAAGAGCCAAAATTATTACAATAGCAGCAAGCGCAATCCAAAAAATCGGAAGAGGCGGCTTTATTTCTGAAACTTCTTTTTCAAGCAAAGAAATTTTTTGCTGCGCGAGCGGTATTAAAGATTTTGCGCCATCATAATCCTGCGCATTCCATTTTTCGCGCACGCTTTGCGCAGAAGCTTTTGCCTGCTCAAGAGCTGCAAGCGCAGCTGTTGTGTCAGCTCCTGTAGAATTAAAATTTCCAATTCTCGCTTCAAGGCTGGAAATATTTGCCTCAAGCCCATCTATCTGGCTTAAAAAATCCCCAACAATATTTATGTTCACAGAAATAGAATCATTCCCAGTTGTGCTGAAAATCAAAATTTCACCCGAGTGCGAGCCCTCTGAAAGTTTTGAAGCATCTATTTTTAGCGCAACAGAAGCTTCTCTCTCGGCGCGGACAAATGGAACTTCAGAAGCGCTCAAAATATTTTTGAATTCTCCTGTTCCCTCAAATCGGATTTCGCTTGCGTGATAAGGCCCAAGTGAAATTAAAGAGAAATTTTTCGCCTGCTCATTTCCTTTTGGAATTTGCGCGTTCCATGTTTTCGGG
The DNA here is from genome assembly GCA_964601825.1 of uncultured archaeon. Lineage (GTDB taxonomy): Archaea > Aenigmatarchaeota > Aenigmatarchaeia > Aenigmatarchaeales > JACQIB01 > DATDSO01. The sequence goes on from CAZROS010000002.1 coordinate 2,182, forward strand.
TTAACAGAAAACCAGTCGCTGGTTCTGATAAGAGGATCAATTATTATTTCAAAAGGAATTTCATGGTTCAGCCTGTCTGCGTCCAAAACTATTTTTCCAGTGTAAGTTTTGGCTGCCAATCCTTTCAGAGAAAAGTTTGCGTAAAAATATGTTTCCTGATTTTCCCTTATAGAAGAGCTTGTGTTGGATAAATCAAAACTAATGCTATCGGAAATATCTCCGATTTTTGAAATTCTAAATCCAGTTATGTTTGCTCCCAGAGATTTTACTGAAAATTTCTGCAGGAAATTTTTTCCCTCAGGATATGAAAGATAGAGTTCTGGAGGATTGACAACAAAATCTTTTCCATATTCAAATTTTTCAAATGGGAAAATTTCCTTGTAAGCTCCGCCGGATTTCCCGCTGTCCTGCGCATCTACTTCCAGAATATAATTTGTTTCTCCAATAGAAATTTCTGCTGCATAAACTCCGCCACTAAGCCTCATTTCTCCGGAGCCAAGAGAGGAAAAATTCCTGCTCCAGATTTTATATTTTACTTGCGCTGCTGATCCTGCATTTTCAAGGCTTGCTCTTATTGTTGTGTTTTTTCCAGCAGAAAGCTGGGAGAGAATGTTTGCTTTTATTTCTCCTGCTTTTATTTCCCCGGAAATATTAGACTCTTTCAGGCCATTAGCAGAAAGCGCGAAAAAGCTTGTTGCCTCTGTTTTTTCAACAGAAGAATCGCGCACTTCCCAGAGATTTGAAACATTGCTGTAGCTGAAAGAATATTTTGCAGAGCCTATCCATATGCTTGCGGTTGCATTGATCTCTTTTTTGTTGTTGTCTCTCACATCAGCGAGAATCAAAAATTTTCCCCTTGCGCTCGGGCTTTCAGGAATTGTGAAAAAGCTTGCGTTGAGCGCCCGGTCTCCCAAAGTGTAAAGCACAGCCCGGTCAAAAATTTTCCAAGTTGTGTTTGTGAATTTTGAAGAATTATCCGGCCCCCAGAAAACCCCACGGTTTGTTGTAAAGACAGCAGGATAAACAAAATAATCTGTGGCTTTCCCGGTTGGCGTGCACTCATCAGCCAGCCATATTTCCGGCTCAAGCGAGGCATTTACAATTTTCCCTGATATTTTCGCATCCACCTCTGCAGCATAAACAGGAACAACATCAGCCAACCCGCCTGTCACATATCCCTCTTTCTGTTTTTTGAAAATATGTTTTTTGCATATATTCTGGTCAGTTGAATAGGATGCAGTAATGCACGCGCCCCCAGGTTGGCATTGAGCATCTTTCAGCTTTAGAAAAATTTCCGCTCCGCAGCCAAGGATTTTTTCAGAAAAATTCCTGTAAGAATTTATTCCTGTTGTGAAAACCGGAGTTGTTCTTTTAGTGATTTTCAGGTCGCTGTATTCTGAGTAAATCACATTCCTGCAAAAGAAGTTTTGCTGCAGATTTGTTGTGTTTGCAACAGCCTCGCTTGTGCCTCCGAGAAAAATCAAATCCGACTTTTCAGCAATATCTTTCCATGCATTTGTTATAACAGCATTTTCATTTTTCGCCACAACTGTGTATCCCAGCTTTTCAAGCTCTGAGCAGAAAAGCAAATCATCTCCTTTGAGGTCCGAGCATTTTTCAGTCTGCGGAGTCTGGCCTGTTACATAAACTATTGTTTTTGCCTCTGCAGCCGATGCAATCAAAATAAGCGCGAGCAGAGCCAATGCAAACATTTTCATGCCAAATATTCAGAGAGCTGATTTATAAGTTTGCTTCGCGAGCTTCAATAACACACAGCATTTCCCATGGAATTTTCTTTTCTGCGAGCACGCTGGCAGAAAATCCAGCTTCAGAAAATTTTTTCATGACATTTTTCAAACCTGTCAGAGAGCTGACCACAAGCAATATTTTTCCTTTGCTGGAGAGAAAATTTTTTGCCTTTGTGATAAAGCGAAAAATTAGCTCACTGCCTTCTCCCGCTGCCCACGTCATCGAGGCAGCAGAAATTTCCTCCGGCAGGTACGGGGCATTGAAAATTATCAAATCAAATTTTTCGTCCCCCAAATTTTGGAATAAATCAGAAACAAAAAAGTTTATTTTTGCCCCGCAGGCTTTTGAGTTTTTTTCTGCGCATTCAACTGCGCCTGCATCAATGTCCACCGCAGAAACAAGCGCTCCAGCTTTCGCAGCAATAATTCCAAGCAAGCCTGAGCCGCATCCCATATCCAGAATTTTCCCCCCCACAAGATTTTCCTTTTCCAAAATTTCCGCAAGCAAAAGAGAATCTTCCCGCAGCTCGTAAACTCCAGCAGGAATTTCTAAAATCATATTTTTGTAAAAGGATTTTGTCATGCCAAATCCTGTTTTTTAAATAATAAAAGCAAAAGCGAATCATGGTTTTTCAGCAACTGCTCGCATTGGACGCGCAAATTTTCACAGCAATAAACAGTGCCCACTCGCCTGCGCTGGATTTTTTCTTTTCAAACATTTCCCACTTGGGCTCAATTTTTTTCTGGATTATTTTAGCAGCGCTGGTTTTTTTCAGAAAAGACAAAAAACTTTTTTTTGAGCTTGCTGCAGGCCTTTTGCTTGCTGGAATAATTTCCGGCGGGCTGAAGATTGCAGTGAGCAGGCTGAGGCCTTTTGATGCGCTTGCTAATGTGCATTTGCTTGATCCAAAGCCTGACCCAAGCTTTCCCTCAAACCACGCAGCAAATGCTTTCCTCGGCGCAAGGATTTTCTCAAATCACTACAAAAAATTTTCTGCGATTTTTTATGCGCTTGCAATTCTTGTTGCAATTTCAAGAATTTATGTCGGCGCGCATTATCCAAGCGATGTGATTGCTGGAGCTTTTTTTGGCTGGCTTTCTTTTTGGGCGGTTTCAAAATATGGATTGGGTGAGAAAATTTCTAAACGCATTGCGCGAGGTTTCCAGTAAGCTGAGATGGAGTCATGATTTCGCGGATCGGCCCACCGAACATTGTGTAAGTAATAAACCAGCTTAGAATGTAAATAAAAATTGCAATAAGCACAGACCACGCAACAGTTGAGCGCAGCCCCACAGCATCTTCTCCATATTCAACCTTGTTTGTGAAAATTGCGAGAATCAAAACAGTTTCAATCATATACAAACCAACAATAAGCTGAAATTCTCCGGGTCCTATTGGAAGCTTGTTTCCGGGCAAAAGGCTTGCTGACAAAAATCCTGACTGCAGACCGCTGAACTGCGAGCTATCAGAGCTTTGCGCAAGCGCTGCAATTTGCGAGCCCATCATTGTGAGAATCTGCATTATTACAACAGCCATTGTAATTGTAACTCCAGCAACCATTGGCGTTAGAAATGTTCCTAAAAATTTCATGCTCGTTGTTGTCTCGCCCAAAATTTCTTTCACATCTTCTTTCACATCATGAACGCCTTTCAAATATTGGGAAATTGAAACCATTGCCTCTGAAGCTGCAGCCATGCTTTTTTTGCTTGACTGGATTATAGCTCCCATTATTGAGCGGATTAGATTTGATGGATAATACCATATTGCGCCAGAGTCTTTGTTGAAAATTGAATCTTCAAATGTCATTCCAAACCTCCTCATATTCTGGGAAGAATTGCTGAAAAGATTTGCAATTTTCATTCCGCGCAGATTTGCGCCGGCTTTTTCAACTGCCAATTCTATTGGAGTTCCAGAGCTTATCTGGTTCCCAAGCTGGAAGAGCGCAACAGAAAATTCATCTTCAATTTTTTCAATATCCTCGCGCACGCGCATTTTTTGCAGGCTGTCGAGAAATGCATAAACAAAAATTGCAAGCCCGATTGAAACTATCAAAAGTAGCGAAGCATTAACGCTTGCTGACGCATCAGAGCAAACTCCAACCCCGCCACTTGCGGAAAGAAATTGGGAAGCTCCAAAGCCTCCGAGAACAAGAAAAACCGCAAGGGAAATCGGAAGTATTGGAATTTCCTTTCCCTGAAAAGAAAATTTCCCAAGAGGCGGAATGCCGCGCGCAATTGAAATATCCGGCTGGGAAAAAGTTGGCGGCCTCTGCCTTAGCAGATAATCAATCACAAACCAAAGGAAAAGCGGAAGCAAAACATCATATCCCAGAAACATTACAAATGGGCTGACTTTGTCTGACATGAAAATTAAAATTATCGGAAACAAAACCAATCCCATTACAGGAAGCAAAACTCCCATTGCATGTATAAGCATTACAGGCATTCTCAGGCTTGCGACATAATGCTTTGTCCTCTCGCGCGTGCCATTCAAAATTACATTTATAGTTTCCTCAAAAAGTTTTTCGCGCCTCTCAGAATTTGAGGCAGTGCCGCGCAGAAGATTTAGGGATTCTGCAAATTCAGGATTTTTTGTTTTCCATTTTTCAATATAATTTGCGACAGCAGTGTCTGCGCTCGGATATGAGCCCACCTGAATGTCCCACATAAGTTTTTTCAAATCCCACGAAAGCGGGCCTTTCAAATTCTCTGAAGAAAATCTCACAGCTCCCTCAAGGTTTGGAGAAGAGCGCATGTAAACAATCATGTAAAGTATTGCGAGAATTGTGTCAGCGGACATTTTCGCTAAAACAACTCTGCCCTGATATGCTGGAAAGCTGTAGATGTAATATGTTCCGGCAAGCCCGAGAATAAGAATGAAAACCGCAAACCCCAAGCCGAGATTAAGCAAAAATGAAAATAAAACCAAAAGCATTACAAACAAGAAAGAAAAAATTGTAAGGGAGAAAACTCCTGTTGGCGTGGCAACCATGTAGGCGGATTTTATGTCCTCATCAAGTTTTTTATAATCATCAACAGACGGCCGCACATTAATTAATTTTTCAGAAAAATCAGCAGCGCGCTCATAAAATCCTGCTGGCTTTTTGCGCACATCTTTCAAAAATTCAGAATAATCTTTTGAATAAACTTTCAGCTTTGCGGGCTTTGGAATTGCGCCCGAGGGCCGTGAGGAAATTACTTTCATAAGCTCTGCGCGCCT
>CAZROS010000002.1:7249-23798 GCA_964601825.1 uncultured archaeon
TTGGAATTGCGCCCGAGGGCCGTGAGGAAATTACTTTCATAAGCTCTGCGCGCCTCTCCTCAACAGCTTTTTTTTGCGCGTCAGCGAGCTTTTTTTTCTTGTCGGCAAAATTCTTTGAATTTTGCGAGCTCGCAGAATTCTCCGAATTCTGCCGATCATCACCAAAAAGAGCCATGGATAAGATTTGGTTGGGCGATTTAAAAATTAGTCGGTTTACACTTTCGCAGACTTCTTGAACCAATCAAACCACTCGGAGTAAACTCTGTTTGGCTCAACTGTTCCAATTTCTTTTCTGACTTTGTCTGAAATCGAGTGGAAAGTTTGATTAGAAGCAACAATGCTTTCTGCTTCCAAAATATCCAGCTTTCCTGTTTGCTTGGAAACATCCACAATTGTTTGCAAAATTTTCGCGCGCAAATTTATGTTGTCCCAAATTGCATCCCATCTGCCCGCCCATCCCGGCACTCTTCGCGCTATCTCATTCAAAATAACTGATTCTCCATTTAGAAAAGTGTCTGTTGGTTTTAGAGAATCTTCTTTGCTTGAGTACTCAAGCAGATTTACAAAACCATGCTGCTCAACCGGGTCTGTGTTCCAATGCTTGCGCACTTCTGTAACTTCAACAATTCTTCTTGCTGAATGCAGGCCATCTGGAGTGCGAATTTTATTTGCAACCACAACCAGATCAGTTGCTTTGAAACTTGTTGCCGGAACTCCAAGATCATTTACAACTCTGTCGAAAACTCCATATGCGCTCTCGCCGTGAATTGTTCCAGCAACAACATTTGCCAAAGCTCCCACGCGCATTGCTTCAAACAAAGCTTTTGCTTCAGTGCTTCTGATTTCTCCGATGAACAAGCAAGAATCTCCCAAGCGCAGCGCTGTGCGAATTGCATCTTCTGCAGAAAGTTCTGTTTCAATATGCGTTATAACAGAGCGGGATTTTAATCTCTCCACATTATATTTCAAACTTCTCAGAGCTTCAACAGGAAGTTCTAAAGTATCTTCGCTTGTGATAATTCTATAATAAGGAATTACTTGCAGCATCAAACTTCCGAGAACAGAAGTTTTTCCAGCGCCCCTTGTGCCGGCAACAAGAACAGTTCTTCCGTAAGAAGCAAAAAACCACATGAGCCCTCCGAACAAAGAATTGAACATTCCTTCTTTTATGAAAAGCGGAAAAGTCCAAGGCTTGAATCTATGCCTCCTTAAAGCAAAAGCCAAACCATCTGGTGAAAGTGTTGGCGCAATTGCAGCAACTCTTGCGACTCCGCCCGGAACAATTAATTCAGTGTCCAAAACAGGATTTGCTTCATCCAACGGCCTGCCAGACAAAAGCTTGAAGCGCGTTGCCCACCTCTCTCCATCCGAGCGCGTTGGAATAAGATTTGTTTCGCACTCATCAAAATCCTGATGCAAAATATAAATCGGAACTGCTCCCATGGGGCTGTTTATGTTTATGTCCTGAATTTTATTGTCAGCAAGCAAAAGCTCTATAACTCCCAACCCAACTGTATATCTCGCAAGAATTTCTGCCATGCGCTCAATTTTTTCTTCTGAAATTTCAATTTTGCGCAGCTCAGCTAAATCTCTGATAAGCTCAACAGCAATTGAATAAATTACTTCCCTTGCCCGCTCCTGGTCTTTCATTTCAAGCTCAGCTGGTTTTCTCTGCTCAAGAGCCCGGCGCGCATCATCAAGCAAAGTATATTCTGCTTCTGCCAGCTTGAATTCCGGCGGCGTGACCATGTAATGCGGCCGAACTTTTTCCGGAACTTTAAAAATTTCCACTGTTGTATCTCCGACATTGTATTTCGCAATAGTTTCCCCGCCAGCCGGTGGCTTTGTGAGAAATTTTGTGTACATGAAATTCGGCCGAACAATCGGATGGAAAAATCTTCTGTAAATGGAGCGATCGCCAATATTGTAGGCATCAAGAAATGGTTTTGCAAGCGAAATCAATTTTGTTTTTTCAAGAACGCTTTGTATTGGCAAAAGCGTGCCTCCAAGATAATTTTTTACAAAAACTTTTTGCTCCCCTTCTGCTTTTTCTTCAAGAATTTTTACATGCCTTATTTCCCGAATTAAATTTACATAAGCCCCAACAGGATCCCCCCTCAACTGAAAAAGAATTGTATTGTAAAGCCACGGATACCATTCAGGAAAAAATTTCTGCGCCTCTTCCCCGCCAGCAGCTCTCATGGAAACAAGTTTTTTTTCTCTGACAATTTCATTTATTGAATCCGCGATTTCCACAAGCATCTGCGTCTGCTCCGGCCCATATTCATATTCCCTTGTTTCAACTAAAATTACAGCGGAAATTTTTCTTTCTGCAAGAATTTTGTCTATGACCTGCGCCATGACAACATCAGAATCTTCTATGCTAGCTCCGAAAATCGCGCCCATTGCGTCTATCTTCATAACCCCCTCTTTCAGCTCAATCACATCATAGACCATAATTACCGCATATTGTTTTGCTTCCCTTATTTTTAAATAACCAAAACGAAAAAGTTTTATGCCAGACAGCGATTTGCAGACAATTATAAACGAAACTTTTCGAAGGCTCAATGAAACAAGCAGGCGGCTCAGAACTTTGGAAGAGCGCTTCAGCCTGATTGAAACAAATCTATCAAATGAAAGAGATGCAATAATCCGCAACCGCTCAGAATCAATTTCCTCTCTGGAAAAAATTTCTGCCCAAATAAAAAATCTTGATGAGCGCCTTTTAGTAATAGAAAATGAAATTTCGCGCATCAGCAAAATTCTTGAAAAAACCGCGAAGCGCACAGAGCTTGAGGAAGTGCGCGGAATGGTTTCCCTTCTAAATCCATTGAGCTCGAAATTTGTTACAGAAGGAGAGGTAAGGCGAATTATTTCTTCAGGCAAAAAGGAAGAATAGAACATTTTTAAATAGCCCCGCGCAAAAATTACCTATGGCTGAATTTGTCCCAACTGAAATTGTGAAAAAACTCGCTTCTGCTGGAAAATCTGAAAAGGAGATGGTTACACAACTCAGGCTTCAGGGATTTACTCCTGCGCAGATTGACAGCGCTTTGAGAGAAGCAATTAAAGCAGAAGTTGTTGGCCCCCAGCCTCTTGGACTTGGAGATGAAACTATACCAGAGGGTCCGCCTCCTGCCCCGCGCGGAAGGCCTTCGCCTGAAATTTCCGCAGCAGCCCGCGCCCCTCCTGCAACAAGGCACCCGGTTTCTGAAAGATCTATTCAGCAAATTCCGCAGCAGCCCATGCCCGGCCCAATGGGCGAGCCGCCTGAAAAAATAAAAACTCCTGTTGAGCTGAAGCCAGTGGAAGTTCGGCCGCAGCAATTTGCAAATCCGCGTCCCATAGAAATTCCCTCGACAGATATTTCTCTTGAAGAGCTTGTTGAAGCAATTGTGAGCGAGCGCTGGATTAAGTTCGAGGAAAAGCTTTCTATTTTTGACAAAAGGGATTTGATTCTGCAACAGCAGATACAAGAGCTGAAAATCCAAATCGATAAGCTCCGCTCTGAAAAAAGGGAAGAGGAAAAAGTTTTTGTTGAAAAGCTGGAGGAGTTTGGAACAGGCATAGAAAAAACTCAGGCGAGAATCGGCTCAATAGAATCCGCATTCCGAGAATTTGTTCCAACGCTTGCTGAAAACGTGCGCGAACTTTCCGGTGTTGTTGAGAAAATAAAGAAGTCAAAGTGAATTTTATGGCGCTCGCGCGCAGGGATAAACCCGTGCGCGCTCGCTGTGCTCAATGCTGTTGCGAGATATAAAAAATATTTTGCGCAACAGCATTTCGCAGTCATTGTGTGTTAGGAAAAAATAACAGTTGCCACAGGAAAATCTTTTGGCAACTATTTTTTACACATTGCCGCGAGCGTGAAAAGTTACCTTTTCACGCGAGCCAAATCAAAACAAAAATCAAAATGATGTTTATGTCCGAAAATCAAGAATCCTTTGAGCGCGGCAGGCGCAAGAAAAAAACTCTTCGCCGCAAGCACGGGGCTTGGCGGAAGTATGGGATTTTGAAAGATGGGACGACTTAAAAGTTTACGCTGTAGCTTTTGCTAAAACTTCCCTTGCGATGTCCTCTACAGCTTCTCCAAGAACTCTATCGCTCGGGTGGCCATTAACTTCTCCATCAACATCAAACTGCATGGCCCTCTGCAAAACTCTTAAGTACACATCCGGCAGCTCGAGTTCTTGCCTACCACTTTCTATTAATTCATTCAGATGACCCATTGCCATAGAAAGCTTTGTAGTTATCATGTAGTGTGTCATACCATACGGATACAAAATTAAAGATTGTTTTCTTAATCCGTCTGCCGCAACGTATGGACTGGCCTCTTCTAAAATATCTCTCCTTACTCTAGACCCGACAACAACTGGTATGCCCTGTTTAATTAACAGAGATATGTCATGGTCTTCTCCTTTTCTATTTCTCATGATTCCTGAAAAGGCTTGAACAAAAACTCCCTTTCTAAGTTTTGCCGGTATAGCGCGCGTGACACCCTCATCAAATGTCAGGCCTTCGACATAATTCTTTAACTGTTCTCCAAGAGGCTCATCTCTTGTGTGCAGAGTAATTATTCTAATCTCAGGAGAACTTTCAGGCAACCTAACTTTAGGAGGCTTTGAACAATCGGGTCCGAGAGAAACCTCTTTTTTTATTACGCGCTGCGTTGCGGCCACAAGTTTTGCGTAAGCTTCTGACCATCTACTGTAATCGTCGTTTAGATCCAACCTCGGATCCAAAACTCTAGGGCACAAACCAAGATTCGTAATGTCATTAAAATCTCGAGGCTCCATTTCAGTTTGCGCCCTCAATTTTCTGCGCGCCATCTCCTCATATGTGTAGAATTTTCCGCAACTTCCTGTTTTTATTCCCCATCTGCTTGTGAACGCTTCATCTTCAGCTGAAGAATCGTGCTCAGCAATTGTTCCTTCAAACAATTCGCCGCCAAAACTAACATATACAGCAGGCCTTATTGGAGCCTGAGTTGCGTAAAATAAACTATAACGCAAATTAGGAATTATATCACTTTTCTTTTCTTCTCCAGCTTTCATTGATCCTGTTATGACAACCGGAACATTCCATTTGGCCCCCAAAGAAAGTGCATGCGCGGTTTCAATTAAGGTGTCTGTCCCGTGCCCTACAACAACACCATCAGGTTTGTACTTTTCTATTCCGTTCGCAATAGCTTCAGCGACTCTTGCTTGCTCTTCTGCTCCCATCTGAGAACTATCTTCTCTGAATGGAACTTCTACTGCGATTTCATATCTTCTGTTTTCACCAGTTGCAAACGGAACTCTGTTCAAGACATCACTCACAGGAAGAAGTGGGGCGAGTGATCCACAATCTCCACTTCTTTGGCTAAAAGCAGTGCCGCCTGTAACAACCAATAATACGCGCGGCCTTTGGGTGGTATAATAATTATTATCGAGCATCATATCTATAAGAGTTTTTTGTAGTTGTGGTGTGCACTCCGCTATCTCGCAAGAATGTGGTTTTGGTTGCTGAGGTTCTCTCGGCTTCCATTGCGGATTTTCTAAGCGTTTCCTTTCTAAGAATTCTGGTGAGGGCGGTTCATATATTCTGTTATCATCAGGAATCCCAGTTGCAAATCTATCCTCCGCAGATTTTAAAATATAATCTTCTTTCCTAGGGTTTGTTTGCTTATGATATTTGGATAATTGCCTATCTGTTAAAAAATGTCCAACAACCATATCTCCATAACCAAGACCTAGGATTTCCCGAGTCCTTGCTCTCGCAAGATACCTCGGCACGAGAAGCTTTTGAAAAGGATCGCGGTCTCTAAATATTTTCATCCAAACACCTAATGTTGTTGGAAGAAAAACTTTAAAAACACATGTGTATTTCTATTATCATGCAACCTTTCATCCCAGTCTCAGAAATTCCAAACCACTCTGGTAAATCCATTTCCCTCCGCGGATGGGTTTACCGCAAGCGCGAGCAAAAGGAAATTGTTTTTCTTGTTCTCAGGGATAGCTCTGGAATTATCCAAGTAGCCTGCAAAAATATTCCTGAAGCAGCAACAGCAACAATTGAATCAAGCATTGAAATTTCCGGCACAGTAAAAGAAGACAAGCGCGCCCCAGGAGGTTTTGAAATTTCCGCAAGCAAAATAAAAATTATTGGGCTCGCTGAAAGATTTCCAATTGGAAAAAATTTGAGCGAAGAGTTTCTGAGAGATGTACGCCACTTATGGATTCGCAGCCAAAAGCTCACGCAGATTTTCAAAATTCGTTCGGCAGTTTTTCAGGCAATCCGTGAGTTCTATACTGCGCGAGGATTTTACGAAGTCCAGTCTCCAAGCTTTACAGCAAACTCAGTTGAGGGAGGCTCAACTTTATTTGAAGTGAAATTCCCAGGAAAAAAAGTTTTTCTCTCGCAGAGCTGGCAGCTTTATGCAGAGGCAATGATTTTTTCTCTGGAGAAAATTTTTACAATCGCGCCAAGCTTCCGCGCGGAAAAATCCAGAACTATCCGGCACTTGGCAGAATACTGGCACCACGAAATGGAAGCTGCGTGGATGGGCTTTGATGAGCTTTTGAAATTTGAAGAGGATTTAATTTTGTTTGTTGTTGATTATGTTTTGAAAAACTGCGGGAAAGAATTGAAAGAATTGGGCCGCGATTTGGAAGAATTAAAAAATTTGAAAGCCCCATTCGCCAAATTGACTTATGAAAAAATGCTGAAAGAAACCGGGAAAAAATGGGGCGATGATATCACAGACGCAGAGGAGCGCGAGCTTGTGAAAAAACTCGGAGGCAGCCCGATTTTTCTAACGCACTTTCCAAGAGACTTGAAAGCTTTTTACATGCAGCCGGATCCAAAAAATCCAAAAGTTGTTTTGGCTGCGGATTTGCTTTTGCCCGGAGTTGGCGAAACAACCGGCGGCTCAGAGAGAATTGAAACAGTAAAAGATTTGCTGGACTCGCTTAAACTTTTCAAGCTCAATAAAAAAGATTATGAGTGGTATATTGATTTGCGAAGATATGGAAGCGTGCCGCATTCTGGTTTCGGCTTGGGAATAGAAAGGCTTGTAATGTGGCTTACGGGAACAGGGCATATTTTTGACACAATTCCGTTTCCGAGAACAATGGATAGGGTTTATCCGTGATTTTAGAAAATTAAAATTTTTTCGACATTATAGTTGACTTTCCATCTGTCAAGGATTTCTCTCATCTTATCGACATTTCCCAAAGGAACAATTATTGCCCCACGGCCCAAACTTCTCCCCCCAAGTTCTTTCAAAAGTCCTGCGCCTTTAGTTCTACCGAAAACTGCATGAAAAAATTTCATCTTTTCTGATGGGTTTAAATTTTCTAATGAATATTTAAACAAGAACCAAGATTTCATTCCGACAATCTCATGAAGAAATTTATTTTTTGTAAGGCTGAATCCCTCACTGATTAAAGTTGACCATACTGGCTCCGAATAAATTTCATCCAAGAAAAAATATTCAGCATGAAAATTTTTTAGCTGTGAAAGTATTGGATCTATTTTTTGGCGCGGGATTTTCTCCCTGAAAATCACAGCAACATCAACATCCTCTGGCGCATATTTTCCCCTGACACTCGAGCCGAATAAAACAATGTCAAAAATTATTTTTTTATTTTTCTTAAGCAGAGCTTTTGAGTTGTTCTGCAATTTCCTTAATTCTTTTGAAAGCATCTTTTAGCCTCCCATGCTCTTCTTTTGATAAGTTTTTTCTGTAGGTTTTTGTGTAAATCTGGAATGTATTGTGAAGCAAATTGTAAACATTTGGTGCGCATCTTTCCAAAAGCCTGAAGCGTTCTTCATGGTTGTCCGGAATTTTTCTGAGGCGCAGGTAAATTATTATGTCGCACAAGTCTGCGATCGCCTTAAAGTATAATACAGCAGAGGAGCGCAACCTTCCCTTGCTCTCCTCCTCTTCTGCTGATTTTGAAAACTCCTTTACCCCGTCTTCTAGGCCTTCTACTACCATGTAAGTAACTTACATTAGGGGTTTAAAAAGCTTCCTTTGGAAGTGGCTTACATCAGACCCTTTTTACGGCTTGCCTGTAAGCTAATTACAGCGCGCAGAAATTTTTCTTTTTAAAACGCGGGCGTAAATTAATTTCATGGGCCCTTAGCATAGCCTGGATAGTGCGATTGGCTTCGGCCACCTTTTCTTTCTGAAAGAAAAGGTAGGTTACAGTGAATTTTCGCTAAAATTCACGTACAGAAAAATTTAAAAATTTTTCTGTTATCAAAAGAAACATTTGGTAACGGAAGATACCAATAGATCGGGGGTTCAAACCCAAGCCTTTTTCTCAAAAAAGGCTAGGGCTTATCCAAAAAGGAAAATTGTTTTTGGATATAAAGAAATTCCCTCAGGGCTCACCAAAAATTTTATTATAAATACTTTACTTGCTAACGTCTCTTATGGCCGGAACTCAACTTAATGTAGAAGATATAAGATATCTTGAGAAAATGGGCGTCATTGAAGATGTGTATACCGTGAAACCTGGTAGAACATTGCACACTGGTAGACTCACACAAAAATTCAACAATGACTTTTATAGAAATGAGGAAATGATTAGAGCAAAGCATGATAGTCCGGGTGAAGAAGTCCAAGCAGCAGTAGTAATCACATTAGTTCAATATTTAAAAGAAATCGACGCGAGAGAACTTTATGAATATACAAACCTTGTAATTTGGCTTATGGAGCGTGAGAACGGGGTAGTATCGCGTTGAATTTTTCCTCACCTCTCCGTGAAACCGCTTTATTTTAAAGCCGACAAAATCAAAATCAATCATGCCCAAACACGCAAAGCATTCTAAACTAAAAAGAAAAGTTTCCCGCGTAGCGAAGCGAATAAAAAAAGCCGCGCACAAAAAAGTAAAAGCTGCAACAAAAAAAGTTTCTGCAGTTGCAAAAAAATACAAATCTGCTGTTACAGAATTTTTGGAAAAGCATAAAGTTTCTTTTGAAGTCCAGCCGCACAAGAAAGATGTTTGGTCTGCGGAGGATATTGCGAAACAGAGAAAAGTTTCTTTAAGCCAAGTTGTAAAATGTTTAGTTTTAACAGACGGCACAAATCATGTTGTCGCGTGCGTGCCCGGAGACAGAAAAGTAAAAGCCGGATTAGTAAAGCAAATTGCCGGCACAGGCAAGCTTGAATTTTTGCACGAGAAGCATTTGAAAAAAGTTACAGGCCATCCTTTGGGAACAACTTCGCCTATCGGGCTCGCAAGCAAAGTTCCCGTTGTGATTGATGCGCGCCTTGCGAAACTGAAACATGTTTCAATTTCCTCTGGGCACAAAAAATTCGGAATAAAAATTTCCACAGCAGATTTGCTGAAAATTTCTGGCGCGCAGGTTGCTAAGATTTCTGAATAAAATTTTGGTGCCCCCAACGAGATTTTCTTTTATCCTAATATGGCAATATGCCTTTTAGGGTAATGCGTAGCCCTTTTTGCGAAAAGGGCTTCGCTTTGAACTCGTGTCAAGAGATTGAGAATCTCTGATCCTATCGGCAAATTTGACCGGACTAGACGATGGGAGCCTGAAAGGAAAACGATTTCTAACCTTAAAAAGTTTTGGCGCCGTCTGCAGGAATTTCTTTTTATTATATCCAAAAGCAATTTTCCTTTTTGGATAATCCCTAGCCTTTTTTGAGAAAAAGGCTTGGGTTTGAACCTGCGAGTCCTTGCGGAAACTAGTTTTCGAGATTCGCTTCAAATTAATGATCTAGCGCCCTTGGCCGCTTGGGCGCGACATTCGCAATGAATTTATTTCAGTCGCGACCTCGCGTCTACCGAGCTAGGCGAAGACGGCATGGATTCTATTTGGTTAGAACGTTTATAAATTTCCAAAATAATTTCTTTCATGCCCCTCCCAAAAATCGGCGCGCCCGCGCCAGCCTTTACTCTGCCAGACCAAAATGGAAAAGATGTTTCCCTTGCGGACTTCAAAAGAAAAACTATTGTTCTTTACTTCTATCCAAAAGATGACACGCCCGGCTGCACAATCGAGGCGTGCGCTTTCAGGGATGATAATTCTAAATTGCGCGCGGCGGGGGCGGAGATTTTAGGAGTCAGCGTTGACAGCGAAATTTCCCATCAGAAATTTATAAAAAAATTTGGATTGAATTTCTCTTTGCTCGCTGACACAAAAAAAGAAGTTGTGAAAAAATATGGAGTTTACGGAGATAAAAGTTTCATGGGCAGGATTTTCAAAGGAGTGCGGCGCACAACTTTTTTGATTTCTCCGGCAGGAAAAATTGTGCATGTTTGGGAGAATGTGAAACCTGCAGGCCACTCAAAAGAAGTTCTGGAAAAAATCAAAGAGCTTGGACTTTAGAAAGTTTATAAGTTTGTTCTAAGAAGTTTGAATAAGCATCAGTAGTCTAGTCCCAAGCCCTTTCTTGAAAGAAAGGTCTAGGGTTACCCAAAAGAACTAGATATTGGTAGGATACAAACGAAGGGCAGATGCAGGAAAAATAAAATAAACTGCAGATGCACTGAGGTAGTTGCTTGCCACATATTTTGCAAACAGCTTGCGACCCGAGTTCAAATGACAATGTGTGGTGTTCCAATTTTATTGGAATAATATTCGAACGCCTCACATTGTCACGAAGCCCTTTTCGCAGTGAAAATTTGCTAATTTTCACGCGCCGTGAAAACCTTAAGTTTTCACTGTCGCGAAAAGGGCTGCGCCTTACCCCAAAAGGCAGGTTGCCTGCGGGTATATTAGAAACTCTCGGCTGATGCACCATTTTCCAGATAAACTCAAATAGAGTTAAAGCCCCGTAATTCCACTTCTATAAATAGAACCTGCTCCCATCAATAACTTCCGAGAGGTGAGATTATGGGATTCCTTCAATTGGTAAAAGCATGCACTAAACCGCATTACAAAACAGTAGGCAAGGGAAAAGTAGAGACAGAAAGCTTCATTTATTCTCCGGACCGCAAGTCCGACAAATGCAGGTGCGGCGCAAAGCTTGTTAAGAAATGGGTTAATGTAAATTGAAATGCTGCAAATTAATAGAAACTTTCTAAAATTTATTACTTCTGTTAGGCAAAAATCTGTAAAAAAAACTTTATAAGTATTTAGTGCGCAATTTTTCTGATTGCATGGCCTCGAAATATCATTATACCAGCATTAATGAAAGATGGGTTTCAATTGCTTTTGTTGTTCTTGTTCTCGCAGCAGGCTGGCTTTTTGTTTCTGGCTTGGGGCCTGATGCGAGCGTAGGAAAAATTTCTGAAAATAATTTGCAGGGAAGCAGTGGAGTGAGTGGCATGACTATTACAAAGATCGGAAATGTTGGCGGCAACGAATTTACTATGAATGTTTTAATAAAAGATAAAGATGGCCGCAGTCTAATTGACGCCAGTTCTGCATTGGGTAAAATTGAAAATGCTCTTGAAAAAAATGATATAATTCCGCTAGACCATAATCTTTGGGTTAGTACAATAAATTTCAGATGTGAAAATTCGGCGCCGATAGTTCACTTTCAAAAAGGCAGAAAATGTGAAGAAACTGGTTTTCAAGATAGGGAAGATCAGAAAAATTGGTGGTATACACAAGCCCCTATTATTATTGATTTTGGATCGCCAGGTTACTATTGCATAGTTGCGGGGTGCCTCTCCGAATCTATTGATGTTAGAACAATTAGTTATGATGTCCCTAAAAATTATCTTAGTTACAAATTCACAGTCGCAGATTTGGGAGACCTGTCCACCCTTGAACAATCTTCAATTTCAACAAATGGAGTTGCCTGCGGAAAAGGCAGGAAATGTTCTCTGACGGCAAACACTTGCGTCTGGAATAATCCAAATGGCCCGGGCTTGTGCAGGAAAAGTGGCGCGTCTGGAGCCGCACCAACACCAGCGCCACAACCTACACCGACACCTGCTCCGGAACCTGAAGATACAACAAGACCCGGCATTGAAGCGAGAGCCGCCCCTTCAACAATTTATCCTGACACTCCATTCTCTTTAAAATATATTTTAACAGAAGAGCTGAGCAACATAAACTATATTGAAAGCAGCGCTGTTGCAAAAGTAGGAGCTGAAGCAAGATGCAATAGCCACAATTTTTGGAGCGATCCGAAAAAAGTTGAAGTCTTAATTGACAGCTGTGTTGCAAAAACCTCTGATATAGGAAAAACAATTGCAATAACAGTCATCGCAGTAAATGAAAAAGGTTTGATTACAACTCACACAGACAATATTCAAGTAATCAAAAAGCCTGTTGAGCCAGATACAAAGAAGCCCAGATGCACAATAAGTTTTCTTGGTGGGGGAAATAAAATTGCTCCGGATTCTCCAGCGAGCGCGAGGGTTTATTGTGAAGATGATTACCTAGCAGAGAATGATATGAGAGGAACATTAATGACAGTGCACGCAGACATTGTCCACGGCCAAACAGTGCAGGAAATAGAAACAATGGGAAGCGAAAGTAATCCGTGGGGCATAAGCAACTTTGATCAAATTTTTGTGTGCAGCAAAGAATGCCGGCAGAGACTTTTTAGCGGAGATCAGCAGGGAGAAACATTTTCAATTTCAGTAACAGCAACTGATTTTAGAGGTAATGCGCAAACTTTCGGCTATAATTTTAAAGTAAGAGACATTACTCCACCAACTTGCCAGATTTACTATAACACTCCCGGAGATTTGGAACAGACAAATAAAGAGATTAAACGCAGCCCCAACTCAGTTGAACCTATAAGATTAAAATGCTCAGATAATATTGCTTTGGCTCCGGGAGTAAAATTCTATAGGGCTTATGCGAAAACAAATGGCCAAGAATCAGAAGAAGAGTTTGCAGCAACATTCCCATCTGCAACAGGCGAGCAGGTTGCCTCTATTGACCTGCGCATTCCAGCAGACGCAAAAGAAGGCTCGCAAGTTCTTTGGTATGTGTCGCAAGCCCGCGATGCTGAAGGAAATGAAGCAAACATTCCTGATTACGGACTTATAACAGTGAAAGACATAACCAAGCCAACAATTTCAAAAACCGAAACCACAAGGCAGATAATTTATGATGGCGGGAAATTTTCTATTTTCACCACAGCAAATGACAATGTTGACCTCGGCGAGATAAAACTGAAAGCAAAAAAGCAGGGCTCTGCAAATTATGAAGATGTCCAGACATTATCAATTGGAGGCACAAATATTTGGAATCTGCCTCTGGAAATAACAAGCTCTTGGTACAACAGCAAGAAAGGAGATTTGTCTCAGGCAGCTGCAAATTTTGATTGGAAAATTGAGCTCAAAGACAAGGAAGGAAATCAAGTTGCCACACAGCCGACTGGAAGCTTTACTTTGAAAGCCCCGTGCTCTGTTGCGAAAAAACCAATAACTTATTCTGATGTCCTTCCAGCAGGCGGAGGCGAGTATGCCCCGGGAGAAATTTTAACTGTTTCAGGAAAATTCAAAAATAATTACGACACGAGCTATGCAGACTGCGGCGAACTTATGTCTGCGTTTTTCAAATACAACGCAAGCATTTCTGTTGATGGCGCGCTGAAATTGTTTACTGGAACAACGCCAGCGCAGACCGCGCAGTTTAAAATAACAATTCCTCAACCAAGGTTGCCGGACAATAGAAGAGGTATTGGTGTAATTGCCCTTACAGGCGGAGCATCTTCTACCACTGCCTCTGCTTCTGCAGGAAGTGCAACAGGCTCTGCATTGAATTATAATTTAGGTGTGGGTGGTGAAGATTATGGTTTTGGTTCTGGAGCAGGCTCTGGCTTTGTTGGAAAATTCGGGGATCCGAATTCCGCAATTGGAAGCGGCGCAACAATCCTTCTGCCCGGAGATGTTGTCTCATGGAAAATAAATGCATGGGATGTTTCCGGAAATACAATTGAAACGCCTGAAAGGACTTTCAAGATAAAAGATATTGAGGCGCCTACTCTGCGCGCAGATTCTCCACCGGCAAAAATTAAAACAGGAGAAACAATAAATCTAAAAGCTTGCGCGCGCGACTGGAATAGAAATAATGCTTCTTTGAAAACCGAAGCTTCTGTAAATGGGGCAACTGGAAGCGGAAGCTCTTTGGGTGGCAATGCAATAGCAACCACTACTCTGAAAAATTATGTTCTGCAGAGAATTGGAGGAGTAGAAGACTGCTCAACAGTCAGCTATTCTGCTGGTTCTGGCATAAAGGAAAATGCTGTTGTTGAATTTAAATTTACAGGAACAGATGCAGTTGGAAATAAAACAACCCTGTCAAAATCAGCAAAAGTCATGAACCCGCCAACATGGACAGATGACCGCACGCCAAAGAGCGCGAGCCCAATGCAAAAAATAATATTTTCAAAATTCTGGAAAGATGACACTTCTCTAAAATCCGCAGAGCTTTGGGTCAGCACAGGAATAGGATTGCAGAAAGTAGCCTCTTCTGAATTTGAAGGCAATGTGAAAGAGGGCTGGATAAACTTTGATTATATTATTCCAAAAATCGCAGGCTTGGAAAAAATTGCATGGGAAATGAGAGTAAAGGACTTTTACGGAAATGAGGGAGTTATTGATCCTGAAGTAACTGTTGTTGAGGATAAAACCCCGCCGGAAATTTTGCAGGTTTCTCAGGCAGCAAATGAAGTTTACAGCGGCTGGTCAAATTTTATTAAAGTAAAAGCGCGGGATAACATTGCTCTTTCATCAGCAGTTCTCTACGTGCGCGAGCCCGGGGAGAATTTCAAATTTTTCACAACCGCACAAATGATGGGAAATCTCAGCGAGGAAAGCCTTGAATGGAAAAATGAAAACCTTATTGAAGGAACCGTGCAGTGGTATGTTGAAGTGGAGGACTTGAATGGAAATAGGGTGAAAAGCGAAACAAATTCGTTTTTAGTGAAATTGCAGGCAGCTCCTGTTGGACTAACCGCGCCAACAACCACAACTTCAACCTCCAGCACCACAACAACCACACTGAAGAAGATTGAACCAATTACAACAATAACCGCTGCAACAACACCGCCTGCCGGGGGCGTGGATTATATTTTAATTGGAGTTGTTGCTCTAATCTTAGCGCTTGCAGGCCTTGCTTACTATTTCCGCGATAAAATAAAGGAAGCGCTCGGAATAAAAGCGTGGAAAACTCCTGCTGCCGAACCCGAAACTCCTGCGCAGCAGAAAAAATAATTTATCGCGCGAATTTTACGCATATGCTTTAAGATCTTCTTCCGGAAGTCCTCCAAGAACTTCTCCTTTTCTAAATCCATGCCGCCTGCAGCCTTGAGTTAATTCAACTTCGTAAATAGGTTTTTCACCCGAACCACCTACAGCTGATACTTTTCCTCTCAAGCTAGCTATGCCAGCATAATTTACTAAAACATTTTCCCCATTGTTAAATCTTGGGCGCATACAAAATCACATCAATAGAAATGATTTAACCTTTTTAAATCTTATTTCTCCCCAGCATATTCATATTCCCCTTCTTCCAATCTTTTAGAAAAAGGTTTTTCTTCCATCAGCTCTTCAATAACATGCGCGGAAATTCCTGCTGTGCGCGGAATCACAAAAAAAGCGCGGGCGCTTTTCCAGTGGAATCCCATTTCAGAAATTATTGCGGCTATTGCTCCGTCAACATTCAGGCAAAGTTTTTTTCCTCCTGAACGCTCTAATTCTTTTTCAATTTCCAAAGCAAGATTGCAATAGCTCCCGAAAATTCCCAGCTCTTTTGCAATTGAAAAAAGTTTTTTCGTGCGCGGATCAATTGTGTAAATTTTGTGCCCATAGCCCGGGATTCTTTCTTTTCTCGCAGCAAAAGCTCCAACAATTTCTGCCGCAGACTTTCCCAGATTTTCCTGCAAAACTTTTGCGCATCCCTCGCCTGCGCCTCCGTGGTGCTCGCCTATTGCTAAAATTCCAGCAGCAACTCCCTGCACAAAACTCCCAGAGCCGCTTGCTGCTATTCTTGCTGAAGTTATTGAAGGAACAGCAATGCTGTGCTCAGCCACGCAAACCAAAAGCGCTTCCATTATTTTGCTTTCTTCGGGCGTTGGCAATTTTCCACGCATCAAAAGAAAAACCATGTCAGCATAAGAAATTTTTCCAATTAGCTCCTCAAGAGCTTTTCCTCTAATCTTTGTGCCCTCGTCATTCGCATCTGAAATTTTTGTTTTCCATTTCATGTTTAAAACCTTTCTACCAACCGTCAGCATCCCCTCTCGCATAAACAGGCTCTCCGTCAACATACCCAACAAGCCGTCTATTCGGGTAGTCCGGATGTCTCCCCTCTCTCATTCTTCTATCGCGAATTTCCATTCTTCTTGCCCTTTCCCTGTTTGCTTCTCCTAATGCCACCATTTTTATCACCTCAAATTTTTAATCAACACATATTGACAGCGAGGGCTCACGAGTTTACTCTGAGCCCGAGCTTTAAATTATTTTTCAATTGCCTCTTTAATAACTTCCCCCAACTTATCATGCGTCTCCGCAATTAAAACTCCCGCCTCTGCCAAAATTTTTATTTTCTGCACAGGCGAGCCCCTTCCATTTTCAATCAGCGCGCCCGCGTGCCCAAACTGAGTTCCATGCGGAAGCCTCTCAG
>CAZROS010000003.1:0-21082 GCA_964601825.1 uncultured archaeon
TGCAATAAAAATTCGCCTAGCAAATTTTGAAACCTTTTTAAACTTTCCTTTTAATATAATTCTGCAAACAAAATTTGAAGAGCTCGGCGTGGAGTAAACTCGCACGCCTCGCTAACTAATATGTGTGAGGAAAAAAACAATCCGCCGCCAAAAAATTTGGCAAGCAAAAATTTTCTATTGACACATAATTTGGGGGAAGCTCTTCATGTTATCGAAAATCAAAAATAAAATTCGTGATAAAAAATGGGAGCAATCCAACATTTAGCAAAAAAATTAAGATTCATAGCAGCAGCTCGGCACCACGGCGCGCCGCGCTGGCTTGATTTGAAAAAATATGGAAAGCGCGCTCGCTCCAGAAGAATTCGCGTGCACGAGACAAAGCACTGGAGACGAGGACGCCTTAAACTTTAACTCGTATTAATTAAATTCGGTTCAATTCTTCGTTTATATATTTTGTAACTAGACTGACAAATGGCTTTAAATTATTTTTTTGAGCCGCCTGAAGCGAATTATAATATTCCAGCCTGTTTTTATATTTTATATCAATGACAGGATACCTGCTTTTCATTAAGATGAAATTTAGCAACAGCCTGCCAGTTCTTCCATTAAAGTCTATGAATGGATGCACTTCTTCAAATTTAGCGTGGAAATAAGATGTGAGAACAACCGGATGATATTTTTTCTTATTTTTATTGTACCATTTTAATAGTTTCTTAAGTTCTGTTTCTACATTTTCAGGCCTTGGCGGAAGCATATTAACTCCTGTTATGATAACCTGAACGCTTCTTATCTTCCCGGAATATATTTCATTTAATATTCCGTCTGTCAGAATCTTATGTATTTTAAGTATGAAATTTTCTGTTATGTCACCTTTATAGTTCAGCACAAAGTCAAAAGCTTTCTTATGATTTTCAGTTTCCTTTATTTCTTTCAGGGTTCTGTTTGGCGGGCTTATTTTATCTAAAAGAATTAATTTTGTTTCTCCTAAGGTCACGGTCGAGCCTTCTATAGCATTGGTATTATAGGTAAATCTGATTAAGAAATCTTCATAATGCTTTTTCTTAATTTCCTCTGGAAGTTTGGCGTATTTTTTTTTGTAATTTTTCTTGAGGATTTCAAGATCTTCAATTTGCTTCTTTGACAAGAGCCTTAGCAAAGGGTCATGAGATTTTAGATGATTTTCAATTCTTTTTTCCAAGGTTTTCGAATGTTTTGTTTTTAGCTTTTCCAGTTCTGATTTCGAGAGCTTACCTTTTCCGAGATACGCCCTGAATTTCTTGAATTTTCCATCTGTTCTTATGTTTTTGGCAAGATAATAATATGCGTCTTTTCCTATCTTCTTTTTTTCTAAGTAACTCATAAGTGTTATTTAGGGGGCACTAATATATAAAGGCATCTGTAATTTGTGCCCGTAAAGGCTGTTCCCTATCACGGGAAATCTTTTTAAATCTTGCTCTTTCTATTAAGTTGAGAAAGTTGATAACAATGCCAGAAAAAAAATCTGAAAAGAAAACAGAAGCAAAGAAAGAGGAAAAGAAATCCGAGCCAGCAGCAAATGAAAAAATCTTCACAATCCCTTTCAGGAAAGCTTATGATTCTGAGCGCACAAAGCGCGCGAAAAAAGCCACTGCTTTGCTGAGGAAATTTTTGCAGAGACATATGAAAACAGAAGATGTGAAAATCGGCGACTCGCTCAACAAAGCAGTTTGGGCGCGCGGAATTCAGAAGCCCCCGCACAAAATCAGGATTCATGCAGTTCTAAAAGATGGCGCGGTTTACGCAGAGCTTTTGGGAGCTGAAATAAAAACTCCAACAGCCGAGGCTGCAAAAAAGCGCGCGGAAAAAATCGCAGAGAAGGAAAAGAAAATAAAAGAAAGAAGAAAGGAAATGAAAAAAATGACTGTCCAGCAGGAGCTTGAAAAAGAATCAGGAAAAGTCCAGCCAACAGAAATCCCAACCGGCCCTGAGGCAAAGGAAGAAAAGAAAGAGGAAAAGATCGAGAAGGAAATTGAGAGAACTCAGAAAGCTATTGAAAGGGAAAGCCCGAAGTGATTAAGGCTCTGTCATATCTGTTTCAGTTTCTTCTGTGTAACCCAAAACATATGGAGATTCTCCGGTTTCAATTGCTCTAACTGCCTGATCTGGATATCTGGTATCAATAGTGAAATTTCTTCCACCATTCGCAAAACCTCTTCTTCTGGTTCTAATTCTTCCATCAACCAAGTGTTCCCGTCCAATTACTCTCAATTTCTGATTCAAATAAAATTCAACCACACTTCCATCGGAAGCAAGGCTGAGCCTGCCTGCTGCATATCTCACAATATATCCCCTATCTTTGAAGTGCCTCAAAATGGGATCCAATCTTTCCATCTTTTCATGAAGAATCTCGGGGATATCCCCTCTATTGTATAATCTAACCATAAGGTAGTTATTGTTTTTCAAAGCTTATAAAACTTGCTGTTGATTGAAGATTTATGGACATAAACTTTTCCCGCGCAAGCTTCAACGCAGACCCCAATATTGGTCTATATGGTTTCGCGACAGACAAATATTGCCTGCTCGGCTTTGAGCCAGTTGAGAAAATCCAGAGAGAGATAGAAAAAAATCTCGGCACAAAAATATTTTTCTCTAGTGTGGCTGGCACGCAGCTTTCAGGATTATTTTCAGCAGGAAACTCAAATGGGATTGTTGTTTCAAAAATCACAGAGAAGCACGAGCTCGCAGAGCTGAAAAAGCATTTTGAAAATATTCTGGTTTTAGATTCAGACTTTACTTGCACTGGAAATTTAATTTTGTGCAATGACAAGGCGGCAATTATTTCCCGCCATCTGAAAGCGCACGCAAAAGAAATTTCAGACTGCCTTGGAGTTCCTGTTGAAACCGGAACAGTTGCTGGCTTGGAAATAGTTGGCTCGGCAGCAGCCGCAACAAACTTGGGATGCCTCTGCCACCCATCCGCGAGCGAGGAGGAAATGAAAAAAATTCAAGAATTTTTGAAAGTTAAAGTTGATGTTGGCACAACAAACTACGGCTCTCCATTTGTGAAAGCCGGGCTTTTAGTAAACAGCCACGGCTTTATTGCTTCAGAAATTTCCAGCGGGCCAGAGCTCGGGCGCGTGGCGGAAGTTTTCGGAAAGGATTGAATTTATAAAATACTAACTTCAATGATTTGTATGCCAGAAAAAAACAAAGACAAGAAAAATGTTGAGGCAAAAAAGCTTGAAGAGAAGCAGCAGAAAATAATGCAGTTCCAATATCTGCAGCAGGCTCAGCAGCAGATTCAGCAGCAAACAGCGCAGCTCGCGCAGAAAATCGCAGAGCTTGCGAGCGCAAAACAATCTCTAGAGGATTTTGAAAAAGTAAAGCCCTCGGACGCTTTAATTCCCGTAGGCGGAGGAAATTATATTTCAGGAAAAATTTCAAACTCAGATGAAATTCTGGTAACTTTCGGCGCAGGCGTTGCTGTGAAAAAATCCCGCGCCGATGCAATGAAAATTACAGAAGCCCGCTTGAATGAATTGCAGAAAATCGGCGCTGAAATGAGCTCTCAGCAGAATTTGATTAATTTGCAGTTGCAGTCTTTGCAGAGCGAATTACAAAAGGCAGAGCAGCTTTAAAAGTTTCTCTTTCTAATTAAAGTTATGTTTGATTTTTTAAAGAAAAAGCTGTCTGAGGGAGTCAGGAAAATAACCGAGGCTATTTCAGGAAAGAGAGAGGAGAAGCCCGCGGAGCCAATTGAGCAGAAGTTGGAAGAGAAAAAAGTTATTGAAAAGCTTGAGGAGAAAATTCCAGAGCAGCCTGCAGTTGAAATTTCTAAAGAAGAGGAGCACAAGGAAATTATTGATTTTGCAGAAGCAGAGGAAAAACTTTTGGAAGCCGAGGAGAAAATTTTCGAGCCAGAAATTAGAATAGAAAAAGAAGAAAAAATAGAGAAAAAATATGCTCCCGTTGCTGAAGAGAAAAAAATAATTACTCCGGAAAAAACTATTGAGTCCCCAAAGCCAAAAAAACTAGGCTTGCTTGAAAAACTGAAAAAAGCAATTACTGAAAAAGAAATTGAAGAGAAAGACATTGCTCCATTACTGGAGGATTTGCAGACCGGCCTTTTGGAAAGCGATGTGGCTTTGGAAGTGGCAGAAAAAATTTGCACAGATTTGAAATCAAATTTAATAGGCCGCTCGCTTTCGCGCGGAAAAGTTTCTGAAATTGTAAAAGAAAGCCTGCGCGCTTCTGTTCGGGAAATTTTAAATCAAAAGCCTGTGGATATTTTCGCGCTCGCAAAAGAAAAAAAGCCGCTGAAAATAATTTTCCTTGGATTCAATGGAACTGGAAAAACCACAACAATCGCGCGCCTCGGCTATTTGTTTAAAGAGAAAAAATTTGAGCCTGTGTTTGCCGCTGCAGATACTTGGCGCGCTGCGGCGATTGAGCAAATAGAAATCCACGGGAAAAAACTTTCAATTCCAGTTGTAAAGCAAAAATACGGAGCAGACCCAGCTGCTGTGATTTTTGACGCAGTAAAGTTTGCAGAATCAAAAAAGCTTGATGTTGTTCTTGCAGATACTGCTGGGAGATCGCACACAAACTCCGCGCTTATGGATGAAATGAAAAAAATAATTCGCGTGAACAAACCGGATTTGAAAATTTTGGTTTTGGATTCTTTGACTGGAAATGACGCAGTAGAGCAGGCAAGATTATTCAATGAGGCGGTTGGAGTGGACGGATTGATTTTTACAAAGGCAGATGTCTATGACAAGGGCGGCGCTTTGCTTTCAGCTGCTTTTACTTTGAAGAAGCCAATTTTATTTATCGGAGTTGGGCAGGGCTATAAGGATTTGAAGGAGTTTGAGGTTGAAAAAGTTTTGGAAATTCTGCTTTCTTAGGCAAATAGAAATGAAAACTCCTCATGACAGATTTCGTAACAAAACTAATAGTTAGCTTTAAATAGATGTTGTGTCATATACTTTATGGTAATAAAATGTATAAATGGCCTGCGTTTTTTATCGGATTCGTGTTTGTAATTATTTTTGGGGCGGCTTTCTCCGGAGCAATAGGATTTGATGCTGCAGCGAAACAGAGTCTTCCAGAAGCCTCTATTTCTGAAAAAATGCAGGAAAAGCATTTGCCCCTTCCAGAGAAGAAAAGCCTGATAAGTTCTGAAGTGGTTGCAGGCGAAGCAGTTACAGAAAAAAGCGTTGACAAAATAGTTTCTAAATTAATTGACAATAATTATGTTAAAAAAATTGACAAAAAAAATATGAAGCCTGAAAGCAAAGTAAAAAGAAATGGAATAACTTCTGCAACATATTCTCAAACTTTCAAAGGCCTGCCGGTTTACGGTTCAAAAAGCATTTTTGTTTTCAAGGGCAATGTTTTGAAGCTGGCGGAATCAAACTTTTTTGAGAAAATAAATTTGGATACGAAGCCGAAAATATCTGAAAGTGATGTTGCTAAGATTGTAAATTCTGGAGATAATATGAAACCGGAGTTAATGATTCTACCAACAGGAGAGAATAGCAAAACGAAATTTCGTCTTATCTACAAAATAGACACGCCTCTTGACAACAACCTTAATGCTTATTCATATTTCATTGATGCTGACAGCGGAGAAATTATAAAAAAGTTTGACAGGAAAAAATTTGAAGCAGGAAGTGTTACAGGAAAAGTTTATCCGGAAAATCCAACAAAAGGCAGTGCTATTGTTGGCATGCCATTTCAATATGTTTTCGTAGAGAGCGGCTTAAATAATGTCTTCTTCTCTTCTGGCGGAGAAGATACGGAAAATTATTTGGAGACCAATGACTTGTTGCTCACCGGAGCAGAGTCTGCAAACATATCTTTTTCCATAAAAGGTGATATGAGAGAGGATGATTATTTTTATTTAGTGCAGACATTTTTTGATGACACAATTTCATCTACAACACAATTATACTCGTTGTCGCGGCCTGACTTTTATAAATTTACTTTTAGTATAGAGCCAAAAGATTCTTACATAGATATTGTATATTTAACTTCAAGCAGGCAGCCAAAAAGCGGGATATTTATTGATAACATAAACGTTGCGGCAAATTATAGCGATGGTTCGAGCAAGATGATTTTTTTTGATGGTGCAGGTGATGGGTTTGATAATTTTTTTGGCAGCTCAGGATTTTCCATCGAGCAGCAGCCTGCTGTTGCTTCATTATCATTGACAAACGCTGATGGAAGCTATGAGGGTTCGCTGGGGGGAAATAACATTTCTTCAATTAACATCTCTGCAATGTTGTCTGGGCCGCTTGTACATACTTATGACTTTGCTGGAAGGTCGGCATATTCTTCTGCCACAGACTTTAATTGGAATTGGGAGTCGGAAGATGCCTCCTACAAAAATGAGGAAACAAATGTTTTCTTCCATATGAATGCGGCTAAAGCATTTTTTTTCTTGCTTGGGGAGGATCTGGAAAAAACAACAGCAAATGTTGAAACAGCAAATTTGGAGTGTAATGCATTTGCGCTTCCGGATTTGCTCCAATCGAGCATTTATTTTGGTGGACAGGGTGGAGGTTGTGAAGCTACATCTCTCGGAAGCGATATAATTTATCATGAATATACTCATTTAGTTTTTGATGATGTTTTTGATAATTTGAGAGTATTTTATCGAGAAGTTGGTGCTATGGATGAGGGCACATCTGATTATTTTGCGGCAAGTTTAACAGGCGATCCGGCGATCGGGGAAGATATTTTTCCAGCCAATGATGTGAGGCATTTGAACAATAGCTTGGTTTATCCTGATGATTTTATAGGCGGTGTAGATTGCGTTCCTACCGGATCTAATGATTATTGCTATTCACATGATAATGGAATAATAATTTCTGGAGCAATGTGGGACCTCAGGACAGATTTGAGGCCGAGTTTAGCAGACGAATTAATATATATGGGACTAAAATTAGGGGCGCCGACAACTTTTTCTGGAACCTTGGATTCTATTTTAGCGTATGACAGCATTGCGTATGCTGGATCAAATAAAAATTCGATCTGTAGCGCATTTACCGGGCATGGTATTGAATCAGAAAACTGCCAGACAGTGCCAACAACATCAACTACAACAACAATTCCGCCTGTATCAACTACAACAACAATTCCTCCAACAACTACTTCAACGACCACGACTACAACAAGTTCAACCACTACAACCACATTGCCTCCAACAACAACTACAACAGTTCCGCCAGCTACTACAACGACTACAAGTTCTACTACTACAACAACTCTTCCTCCAACAACCACCACAACAGTTCCTCCAACTACAAGTTCTACTACAACCACGAGCACGACAACCACTACTTTGCCAGAAACTACAACAACTACTGTTCCTCCAGCAACAACTTCTACAACGACCACAACATTGCCACCTCTGACAACAACCACAAGCACAACGACTACAATTCCACCTACCACAACTTCAACTACCACTTCAACTAGCACAACAACAACGCTTCCGCCCACAACCACAACGACTATAACTTCAACAACCACAACGCTTCCGCCAACTTCTACTACGACGTCCACAACCACGACTTCAACGACTACAACTACAATACCACCTACAGCGCATGAAGAAACAATCAGCTTTCCTAATTGGTTTAAAACAGACTTTTCGCATAGGAAAAAAATAGAAGTTTCAAACTCTGGAGCGCCATTGAAAAATTATTCAGTACCTTTAAATTTATCCTTCAACGAAAAAATGCAGAATGATTTTTCCGACATAAGATTTACGTGGAATAATTCAACGGCCAATGTTGAAACTGATCTCCCTTATTGGATAGAATCTGCGAAAGAAGGCGGCTGGTCATATGTCTGGGTAAATATTCCAGAAATTTCTTCTGAAGGAGAAACTCTTTATATTTATTATGGAAACAAAAGCCCTGTTGTTTCAGAAAGCAATGGATACAATACGTTTCCATTTTTTGATGATTTTGAAAATTCTGACTCTATAGACTCGAATAAATGGTTTGTAAAAACTGGTGATTGGATAATACAAAACGGCAACCTAATTTCTAACAGGGACCGTGGTTTAGGAATAATAGCAACGAAACAGAAAATGGAAAACTATAGCACAAAAATCTCAGCAAAATATAATGGCAGCGCTATAATCTCTTCTTCGGCGATTGGAATAAGATACGATAACAGCACAAGCATGGAAAATTCTTACTCTGCCATATCCAGCATTGCAAATTCCCAGAGTTTTCAATGCGACTTCGGGCATGTTAATTTAGTTGATAATAATACAATGATGGAATCCACAAGTTTCAAAAAATATTGCTATAGCAACAATACTTACCACACATTCGAGCTTGGCGCTTCTGGAGGAAAAATAAATTACAAAACGGATGGTGAAAATAAATTTAATTTTTACGATAGCACCCTGAAAGATGGATATTCATATATTTTAGCTCAATATGCAGCAGACGCAAATAGCGAATCTTCCAGATTTTCAGTTGATTGGGTTTTGCAGAGACCTCTTTCTGATATAGAGCCAACTGTTTTATTCGGAAAGGAAGAAACCGCTCCAGAAGATATAAAAATATCAAATCTTAATGTGAAAATCGGATTTAGAAATGGATTGGGGGGCGAAATAAAATTCTTGGACAAAACTGCCGATGCTACAGCATTTCTTATAGGCAGTACAAGAACTAAAGGACTTAAAGTGTATAGCATAGAAATATCAGACGCGCTTAAATCAGAATTTTTATGGGCAACACTGAGATTCAATTATAGCGACCTTGCTATTGACAACATAAATGAAGATAGCCTTGCAGTTTATTTTTTCAATGAAACTCAAAATTCTTGGGCGAAAGAATTTACTATTCTTAACAAAACTGGAAAATATGCTGAAGCCAATGTAAGCCATTTAAGCACTTTCGCTTTGGGTGGAGATGAGACTTCTGTTACAACAACACCTACAACTGCTCCGCCTAGCGGAGGCGGCGGAGGGAGCAGTGGTTGGGGAGTAAGATACGCGACTGCGGATAACACAACAAATAGTTCAACTACCACAGCTACAACAATTTTTGAAGCAGACAAAATAAAAACCGATTCAGAATCTACAACAACTACAACTTCTGAAGACGAAAGAACTTCCATTTCAAAAGATGATGAAAACAGTGGGCCTACGGGATTATTTTCTTTGATGCAAAACCAACCAGCACTTGTGGGCATTATAATTTTAGCGCTTGGCGGCGCATTTTTATTTTTTAGGAAAAAATTAAATATAAAGAAATAGTCCTGAAAAATCTTTTAGGCTGATGTGCTTCCCTGCTCTTCTTCAGGCTTGGTTTCATTTTCAGAGGCTTCTTCGGCCTGCGGTTTTGCTTTACTCTCGCTTCTTTTTTTCAGATAAATAACTGCAGATGCTGCGAGAATTATAACAAGAGCTGCAACAATCACAAGAGAGTATGGGATTTCCTGTGTTGTTGGGAAATTTTTTATCGCAGAGTTAACCTGCAGCGCAAGGGCTTTCGCATCAGTGTAATTTTGTCCATTGTAAGCAGTAGTTGCTTTGTTGTAAAACTCAACAGCATCAGTTGTGTTTTTCTTTCCTTGAGATGAATCTATTGCAGACTTTGCTTCCTGAATTGCGCTCAGGGCTTCCTGCGCGCTCACTGCTTCAAGAGGCTGGACTGTTGTTGTGGTTGTGCTGGATGTGGTTGCTGCTGCTCCTGTTGTAGTTGTCGCTCCGGCAGAAATAGTTGTTGTTGTGCTTCCTGCAGAAGTTGTTGTAGTTGCTTCTGGCAAAATTTCTGTTGAAAAAAATAAAACATATGGAGTCGAAATAGAATTGCCTGCCAAGTCTTTCAGCCCTGTGCCTATTGAAAGAGTATAGTTTGTTCCGTATGTGAGATTTCCTTGAAAGGTTAGAGTGAGATTTTTTGTGTCTGCGGTCCAGCTTTTTGAGAAAGTTTTTTGCGGCGAAACTGTTATAGCAACATCTGTTGCAGAATCAATTGCCTCGCTGAAATTAAATAAAATTTTTCCAAGCCCAACTGAAATATTTTGGGAATTATTTACCAAATTTGCTGAAAGCACAGAAGGGGGAGTTGAATCTTGCAGAGTTGTTGTGGTGCTTGATGTTGTTGTTGCAGCTGGCGCTGCGCTGCGCTCGCTTGACTGAGGGCTGTCTCCAACAGAGTTCACAGCAACAATTGCATAATAATAGGTTATTCCATTTGTTGCAGAAGTATCATTGAAATTCAATTTAATTCCAGCAGGGCCGCACGGAATTGCGCTTGGAGAGCAGGTATCAGAAAAAAATGAAAGGGCCCCGGAAGCTGCGCCGCGATAAATTTTGTAATAGGAAACTGCGTCGCCGCCATTATCAGCAGGAGCCTGCCAAGAAAGATAAACCCAGCCATCTCCTGACTGAATCTGGAGATTTTGCGGCGCAGAGGTTACTGTTTTTTGCGGAGTGCCTTCTACTGTGTTTGAGTAAGAGGTGCTGTAGCGTATGGTCCCTCCGCTGTCTTGCGAAACTGTCAGCGCTTTAAAACAGTAGGTTACTCCGTTTGTGAGCCCTGTAATAGTGTCGCTTCCTGATGTGCCAATTGTTTTTTCATAAGTAAATGAGCCGCATGCACCGCCGGTTTTTGTTGCCTTTTCAATATTGAATCCTGTTAAAGTGCAGCTGCCTTGACCTTGTGATTGGCCGAGATTAGCCTGAATGCTTACCTTCGCATTTCCTGTTCCTGTTACAAAGAGCCCCGGCGTAGGCGGGGGGCAGGGATAGGTTTGCTGAAATTGAGCCTCTGCTATCTGCAGCCCAGCAAGAAAAATTGCAAACGCCACTGCAGCGAAAAAAATAAACATGCCCGGTTTTAGATTGTTTTTTCTAAACATACAACCAATATTTTTTCGCACCCCCCATTTAAAAAGTTTTATAAACGCACCAAGGAAACAGATTATATGCTGCCGGATTTGATAAAATTGCTTAGGCCCCAGCAGTGGTACAAAAATCTTGTGATTTTCATAGGGATAATTTTTTCCGGAAACCTTTTCAACGCAGAAATGCTCTGGAGAGTGGTTGCTGCTTTTTTTCTCGTATCTTTAATGTCTGGAGTTAACTACATAATAAACGACATCAAAGATGCGGAAAAAGACAGGCTCCACCCAACGAAAAAAAATCGCCCACTTCCAGCAGGAAAAATCTCAAAGGCTGCCGCAGGAATTTTCGCTGCTATTCTTTTCTTTTCAGTTTCATATTTTTCTTTTGCGCTGTCAGAAAGCTTTTTCTATATTTTAATTTTGTTTTTTCTGCTCGGGCTGGCTTACACATTTTATTTGAAAAATATTTTTCTTGTTGACATAATAGCAATTTCTGTTAACTTTGTCCTGCGCGCCATAATGGGCGTGGCAGTGATTAATGCATCTAATTCTACATGGCTGATAATAATGGCGTTCCTTTTCGCTCTTGTTCTTGCGACAACAAAAAGAAAAGGAGAAATTTATTTGCTGGGGCGCTTGGCTTCTGCGCACAGAAAAAATTTAATGGAATATGATTCGGAATTTTTGAACTACATTTCAATTTTTTCCCTGACAAGCCTTTTCCTGTCTTACGCGGTTTATGCTGTCATAGTAAAAGCAGGAACATATTTTTCAATAACGCTTCCTATTGTAGTTTACATAATCTTTCGCTATCTTCATATCATGATAAAATCTCCAGAGGATCTTGCTCACCCGGAAAAATTCCTGTTCAGCCCCTCAATAATTTTTGCCGGCTGCCTGCTTGCTGTTTTGATGTTTTCAATTTTCTACCTGCCGATACCGCAGCTAATAAAAACTTAGTGATAAAATGCGAATTCTAATTGCCAGCCCATATTATTTTCCTTATACAAGCGGGATGACTGTTTATGCCCAGAGGCTTGCTGAAGGTTTGGCTAAGCGCGGGCATGAAGTGCGCATTCTGACTTATAATCACGCAGAGCTCCTGGAAAAAGAAAAAATAAATGGCGTTGGGATTTTCCGCGTGCCTGCTCTTGTAAAATTTGGCCGCGGAATTTTCAGCCACGAAATGCTGAGAGAATTTCTGCAAATTTTGAAATGGGCGGATGTTGTGAACATTCACGCGCCATTTTTTGAATGCGGGCTTCTCGCGCGCCTTGCGCATTCAAAAAGGAAAAGAATTTTTCTGACATACCACTGCGACCTTGTGCTTACAGGATGGGTCGCGCCGTTTTTGATAGACAGGCTTCACAGGCTTTCCGTGCAGCGCGCAGCGAAATATTCTGAAAAGATTTTTGTGAATTCAACTGAGTATGCTATGCACTCATACATAAGAAAATTTTTGCATAAAGCAATTGAAGTGCCGCCCCCGATTGACGACAGCAGATTTAAAAAAGTCCGCTCGGAAAAATTCAGGAAAAAACATGGCTTGGGAAAAAAAGATTTTAATGCGGGATTTCTTGGGCGTATCACATATGAGAAAGGCCTTGAGAATTTGATTGGCGCCGCAAAGCTTCTGAAAGCGAAAATTCCAAATCTAAAAATTCTTGTTGCTGGTGAGGGTGTTCAGGTTGCCGGAGGTAAATCCGAATCCATTATTCCCAAGCTTAAAGAAAAAATAAAAAATCTTAGCTTAAGCAACATAATTTTCACAGGAAAAATTCCAGACGCAGAGCTGAATGAATTTTTTTCTTCGCTTGATGTTTTTGTTTTGCCCAGCATAAACAGGCTTGAAAGCTTTGGAATGGTTCAGGTTGAGGCAATGCTTTGCGGCACGCCGGTTGTTGCAAGCAGGATTCCGGGAGTTTCAGATGCTGTGAAAAAAACCGGTTTTGGACTGCTGGCAGAGCCGAAAAATTCCCACAGCCTTGCGGAAAAGATTTTTGAAGTTTATAAAAATCGCAAGCGCTACACGCCTGACAGAAAAATCATAATGAAATTTTTTGGAATCAAAAAAACTTTGGATGCTTATGAAAAAGTATTTAGACAATCTACTTTACCGAGCTAACAATTTCCACAACATCCCTGTTTTTCAGCTTTTGCTCGCCGGAAATTTTCATTTTTGTTTTTACATTCACTGCATACAAAAAGTTTTTGCCGAAGTCTGTGTGGATTTTGAATGCAAAATCCAAAGCAGTTGAACTAGGAGGCATAAGGAAGCAGTCTGGCAGAACTCTTCCCTGTGAGTCTGATAATTTCCCAACCCCGCCCGGGAAAATCGCAATGTATTTCAGAAAATCAAAAACCGCTGCATCCAAGCACTGCTGAACTCCTGTTGAGCCGAATTTTTTCAAAACATTTTCGCGGATAAAATT
The DNA here is from genome assembly GCA_964601825.1 of uncultured archaeon. Lineage (GTDB taxonomy): Archaea > Aenigmatarchaeota > Aenigmatarchaeia > Aenigmatarchaeales > JACQIB01 > DATDSO01. The sequence goes on from CAZROS010000003.1 coordinate 13,290, forward strand.
CAGCGCAACTTTCTGCTGTGAGTTTATTTTTTTCTCGTCTGCAATCTGAAAATCAGAATCCCCCGGAATATACTTTATCAATCCAGCTTTAGCTGCGCCCCGCAAAGCAACTTCCGAATCAGATGCGCAGGGAATAAATTTATAATCAGGAAATTCTTTTTGCAGCAGAGCAAAATTTTTCTCTGCTGAAGGTAAATCCATTTTATTGCAGGCAATTATTATTGGTTTTGTTTTTCTGCGCAGAGAAACAGCAAGAGCTTTCAGCTCTTCTTCTTTCCATGAAGCGGGCTTCTCTTTGTTTACTTTCAGTTCAGCCAAAACCTCTTCAATCATTGGCAGAGTTACTTTGAAAGCAGTCAATTGTTTTTCAATCTGCTCTTCAACTTTTACTTTTGTCTGCTCAACCAATCGGGAAATTTTCTCCCAATGCCTTTTGATAATGTCCAGATACCACAAGTCCAATTCCTCTTCTAAAAATTTCACATCATTCGCAGGATCATAGCTTCCAGCAGGAACTGCTTCGCCTTTTTCGTTTGTCGCGCCCGCGCAGTCGATTATGTGAATCAAAACATCTGCCTGATTCAAGTCATTCAAAAATTGGTTTCCCAAACCCCTTCCCTCATGCGCGCCCGGAACCAAGCCCGCGACATCAATCAAATCAACAGGAACAAATCTTGTTCCTGAAATGCAAAATCCTGAGCGCGGATTGCACTGCACTTTAAATTCTTTGTCAACGCAGGCAACGCGCACAAAACCCACTCCGCGGTTCGGTTTTATTGTTGTGAACGGATAGGAAGCAATTGCAACATCTGCAAGAGTTGCTGCTTTGAAAAAAGTGCTTTTCCCGCACGAGGGCTTGCCCACGATTCCGATTAGCATGGAAAGTTTCTGTTTGAAGGAAATAAAAAGCCGAGTATAATTTTAATTGAGCCGAAAGCTGGAAGGCTGAAGAAGCTTTGAAAAAATAAAAACATCTTCAAAAATTTATGCATCAAAAAGCTGCTCAATTTTTACGGGGACCGTTTCATCAAGTGTTAATCCGGGATAGATTATAAAATATTTCTTAGCGCCGGCTCCAGATATTTCATTTTGCATTTCTTCTTTTTTAGCATCATCTTTCGGATCAAGATAAAAGGTTGGGGTCGACTGTTCCTTTGGCTGCAATGCAGATAAAATATCTTCAGGAACTTCAACCTCATAAATAAAAGTCATCTTAGGCAGAGAGTGCATCGCTGTTGTGGCAGATTTTATATGAAGGTCTCCAAAGCGTGTATGAATTTTTAAGCTTGGATTATTGTATTGTGCAACTCCAATTTGTTTTTTCGCACCATACATATCTAGAGCAATTGCTTTTGTTAACGTTCCGACTCCCCCACCTTTGATAACAGAGGCGAGGGTGTGGTTTACCCATGTTCCGGGTTCAACAGATTTTATTCCGCATGCCATAGATATCGGCACTAGGCCGTCGTAAGATCCTATTTCCATTTTTTCTGAAATATGTGAATCCAATCCGACTGCTGGTTTTGCGAATCCAATAAATGCGCTCGGTAGAAGGCCACAGTCAAGCATTACCCACTTTTCCATCGGGAGCCCCTCGTCTCCATAAGTCAAGCCATCAAGCTTGTGCAAGAGCTTCAAAAATTCTTCCGACTCTTTCTTATCTACAGCCACATAGTGAGGTTCAACACCAAAAGATTTTGGCTTGAAGTATTTAAAATTCTCTTCTGTCGTTGCCACGAAAACTTCAAAATTATCTAAAGTCTGTTGATGCTTTTCTGGTAGTTTTGCTGACATGATATCTTGTAGGCAAAACCTTTATAAATTGCTATAGCCACATCTATAACATAATATGACATATTTGTCATATATAGAACAGTGATAACATGGCAAAAATAGCCGAGCTTGTCTGGCTCTGGGTAAAGCAGAGACCATACATGCAGGAAGCCTTGTCAAAAGGCATAGCAAATTATAGCGCTGTAGCAAGGCTGGCGAATAAGGAAATTAAAGCCAGCCATGAAGCTGTAAAAATAGCTTTGATAAGAGCAGGAAGAAAGCTTGTAAAAAGAAATATAGAAGCTGAAAAGAAAATTTTGGCTATAATAAAAAACAGCTCTCTTGAAATCCAAAGCAAAGTGGCTATAATCATAAGCAGAGAAAAGCTTTCGGGTGAAGTTATAGCTTCGGCGAAAACTCCAAGCGGATTTGTAAGCATAGTTGAGGAAAGCCAAGTTTCAAAAATATTCAAAAAGGGTGTTATTGAAATTGAAAAAAATGTTGATTTAATAAAAATAATTAGCTCAAAGGAAATAGAAAAAACTCCTGGAGTTGTTTCTTATTTTCTCTCCACGCTCGCGGCCGAAAATATTAATCTTGTCCATTTGATTTCCTGCTATAAGGATACACTGTTGATAACTCATGAGGCTGACACAGCAAAAGCTTTTAAAATTTTGAGCGAGAAAGTTCGCTAAGAAAATTATGAAAATCAAGATGTGATATCGCTCGCAGGTTTGCTGTGCGTCGCAAGATAATCTTTAACAAAATTTGGATTTTCGCTTTCTCCAATTCTTTCTAATTGAGTTAACATCCAGAGGGGAATAGCAAAATGGTCTTTGCCATAAGTTTTTCTAATTTCAGAAGCTGGACCGTCAAACACGCGCGCTCCACTCCTGTCAAAAACTGCATAATGCATTTCTGTAGGCGCCATAAGTTTACAAATGAAACTGAACTTTATAAACCTTTTGCGCAAATAGGCATTATGCAATCCTACGAAGACCTTTTGGCCCGAGCAATGGAAAAAGTTCCCAAGTCCGCGGGCACAGGCGAGAGGTTTGAAATGCCTGTTGCTGAAACTGGGCTTGAGGGAAACAAAACAATTTTCAAAAACTTTTCTGTTATTGCGGAAAAGCTCAGGCGCGAGCCAAAGCACTTGCTGAAATTTCTTTCTAAAGAATTAGCAAGCCCGGGCGCGATTGAAGGGGCGCGCGCAATTTTTGACACGAAATTGCAGGCTGCTGCTGTGCAAAAAAAGCTTGAGGCTTACGTGAAAGAATTTATAATCTGCAAATCCTGCGGCAGGCCTGACACAAAATTGGTAACTGAAAACAGAATTGCAATGGCAAAGTGCGAGGCCTGCGGGGCGAGAAATTCGGTGAGGGAGATTTGATTTTCTAAGGCTCGCGCGCAGGAATAAATCCATGCGCGCTCGCTAAAATGTGTGTTGAGAAATAATTTGCCGCTAAAAAATTTTGCGGTTAAAATTTTTCTGCAACACATAATTTAGGGGATGCTCTTCATTTAATTAAATTAATTAAGCGTTCTTCTCCCACAAACTTCCTAACCGAGCAATGATTTTCATGCGCAGCCGCTAAAATTTCCTCAGAAGCTTTTGCTCCCCAAAATCTCGCTGGCGGCTTGAAAGCAACATAAGTTGCGGATTTTTTTATTGTTGAAATTGAAAGCAAAACCTCAATAAAGTTTTTGCTTTTTCTTCGCAAAATATCCGCGCGGCTTATAATCTCAAAAGCCTCTGCTCGGCTTGCTGGTGTGTTGAAAACAGCAGGAGTGTTTTCCTTTACCCACGCGAAAATTTCATTTGCGTCCGAGGAGCAGTTTTCAATTGCTTCGCGGCCAGCCTCTCTTGGGCCGAAAAATATTTTCCTTAAAGTGTCATAAATATTTTTCTCTCTTTCTCTTGAACCAGAGAGATTTTTTGTTATTGAGAAAGTTTCCAAATCTATAAGCGCGGCGCGGCCGTCGCCGTCTTCTGAAATTATTTTCGCCTCGCCAGCAATTTGTATTTTTTCAATCTCGGAAATTTTTTTAACAAGCTTTTCCAGCGGAAGCGCAGGGATTTTTTTCATTCCAATAATTTCGCATGCCTGCCTGAGATTTTTCAGCTTGGGTTCGTAAATTTCATTTGCAGTAAGAATCACAGGAAAAGTGCTTGTCTGAATTATTTTCAGAATTGCAGGGCAGCCCCCGCGGTCGCCAGCTCCAAGCCCATCAACCTCGTCAATCAAAACAATTTTTCCGCGCCTGAAAAGGCTTTGTTGCCTAACAGCCTGCCCGATTGTTTTTTCTATTTCATCCGCAGAGCGCTCATCAGAAGCATTTAGCTCAATCAAATCCCAGCCTTTTTCTAAAGCAAGCGCGCGGCAGAGCGAGCTTTTGCCAACTCCGGGCGGGCCGTGCAAAAATAATCCTCTGCCTTTTTTCCAATGCTCAATCCAGAAAAGAATTTTTGCAATCGCTTCCTCTTGCCCAACCAAATCAGAAACTTTTTTCGGAGAGTATTTGTTGAGAAGGCGCATGGAAAGTTATGGAACTGCAAGAATAAATATCTAAGCAACGGGAATTCCAGCATCAACTTTTTGCGGTCTGAAGCGCTCATGTAAAATTCTTTTTGCATCTTCGAAATCTTTTTCATCGTTGCCTTTTACCTTAACAATTTCATAACCTTTTCCAGTCTGCGGCTCTTCCCACCGTTGCAGCCACTCGTCAAGAAGATTCATGTCATAGCCACTTGCTCTATATCTTTCTCTCAGAATTTCTTTGTCTGTCTTAACATGAACAAGAGTTTTTCTTGCAATTGTTCTGCCGAATAGGAATGTTCTTACTTCCTCTCTGATTGCTGAAGAGTCAACAACAGCATCTTTTCCATAGTGAAGTGTTGCCTGGTCTGCAAGATATTTCGCAACATCAAAAATAAGCCATTCATCCATAGGATGTTCTCTGTCGGGAACTTTTCTGCCACGAATCATAGTTCTGATATCATCTGTGCCAAACCTAATGAAGTCCAACTCTTGCGCCATATAGCTTGTAATTCTTGTTTTTCCAGATCTAGGCAAACCTGAAGTTGCGGCAAGATTAATATATTTTTCCATAATAGAGTATACTGAAAACTTGTATATAAAGCTTTGCCACCAATTAATAGTTAAGATATCGGAATGAGCTGTCTCTTGGTTTCAGTTTCGTGTGAAGTTTACTAGCTCGCGCGCAGGGTAAACCCATGCGCGCTCGCTTAACCATTGTGTAAATTTTTACTGACACACAATTACGCGAGCTTGCTTGAGTTTACGAAAGCAAACGAGCTTTTTAAGAAACAAAACAAATTTCTTTTATGTCTCAAAATGCGAAAGGTTCCAGAAGAGAAAGAGAACTGCTGAGAATTCTGGAAGAAAAAGGTTTTGTCGTGCACAGAGTTGCTGGCTCAGGAGTTGGAGAAAAAGCAATCTGCGATTTGGTTGCAGTCCGCGAGGGAAAAGTTTTTTTCTATGAATGCAAGAGCAGGAAAAAATATTATTATCCGAGAGAGGATGCTGAGCAGCTGAAAACTTTGATTTCTTCCGCGAAAAAATGCGGTGCTATGGCTATATTGGCAGTGAAATTGAATAACAAGGATTGGAAGTTTGTGAGAATTTCAGATTATCTAGATGCTCCAGACAAAATTAATTTTAAAAGCTTGTCAGAATTTTTATTAAACCCAACAAAAATTCCAGAAGATTCTAAAATTTAGAAATGCCAGAAAATGTATGAATTAATTTTTCTTGAGCTAGGCGATAAAGTGCCGGAGAAGATTTAATTTTTCTGAATACAAATCTTTTTATATTCTCCAAGCAAAGTAAATTATGCGCGCAGATTCTGAATTATGCCAAGAGAGAGGCGAGCACAAAGTTTTTGAATTTCTTTACGGAGATGGCTGCTTGAAATGCGATTATTGGAAATGGAATGAGAGATATTTTGAAGAGCACAGAAGAGATTTTGAAAAAACTAATCAATGGATTGCGGCCGGCTGCAAAGATTGAAAGCTTATAAAATCTTCTTCCCAACAGCAACCACAGCGCGGTGGGGCAAGATTTTGCAAAAGCAAAATTCCCGAAGCCTGGAGTGCCCGTCGGGCATTGATTTAAATTTTAAATCAGCCGAACTCATAACCCGAAGGCCGCTTGTTCAAACCCGAGCCTTTTTTGCAAAAAAGGCTAGGGCTCACCCAAAAAGGCAGATAGCCGCTTCGCGGTATATCAAAAAGAAATTCAAGCCCGCGCTACCAATTCAATAAATTATTGATCAGTCATTTGGCGTCGGGTGTGGGATTCGAACCCACGATAGCCTGGAAGGCTAAGTCGCTTGACAAGCGACCGCTCTACCGTACTGAGCGAACCCAACTTCGCCTGACCGATAGCTTTAAATATTATGAATGCGATTTAAAATATAGCCTGGAAGCGTACTGAGCGGGTGTGAAATTCGAACCCGCAGCCCCGGAGAATTTTTCCGGGGATTTTAATTTTTTCTAAAATTTTCTTCCACAAAAAATCTTTTTATCCTCCGGAAACATATATTTTCCATGCCAATTGTTTCAGATGAGCATGGAAATTTTCTCTTGAGAGTCAGCCGAGTTGCGATTCAGAATTATATTCAGCACAACAGAAAAATCGCAAAGCCTTTGAACACGCCACCCGAGCTGGAAATTCCCGCAGGAATTTTTCTGAATCTCTACAAAAAAGTTCCGATTGCAGAATCCGGCGAGCTGCGGGGCAGCGCAGGCTATCCATTCCCGCAGAAAACTCTGATTGAAGGAGTGATTGATGCTGCTGTTGACGCGTCAGCGCATTCAAAATTTTCTCCAGTGACAATGCAGGAAATGCCTGTGGTAAAAATTGAGCTGCATGTGCTGAGCGAGCCCCAGCTTCTCCAATACAAAAATGATGTTGACTTTTTCGGAAAAATAAAAATCGGCGAGCATGGATTTCTTTTGAACAAAGCCGGGAAAACCGGAATAATGCTTCCGAATGTTCCGCTGAAAAAAAAATGGTCAGCGCGCGAGGCTTTGGATAATTTGTGCGTTGATTATGGATTGAAAGCAGAGAGCTGGAAAGATCCGTCAGCGAAAGTTTGGATTTTTTCCACGCAGGTTTTCAAAGATAAGAATTAAAAGTTTCTAAATTTTTTATATTGCAATATTCCTTTTGGGGTAAACCCTAGACCTTTTCTGAGAAAAGGGATTGGGAATTATAACACCGCAATTTTCTAGCGAAAGCTTTTTAAATACCCTATTCCAAGAGAAGTCATGCCAGCAGCAAGATCAAATCAATGGGTACAGATAAGCGGCTACCTGTTCATACTGGGAGTTTTAGTCTCAGTAGTTGCAGGAGTTGCGCCTGGTGTAATTCCGAGCGTAGATATAATCCTAGTTGTGCTAGGAGCAGTCGTTGGTTTGCTCGGAGCTATGGGAATCGGCTCAGTTGGAAGAGAAGAAGCAGAAACTTTCCTTCTCGCATCAGTTGGCCTAATTGCAGTCGGCGCATCTGGCGCTGCATTGACAAATTTCCCAGGCATCGGCGACACATACTTGAAGCCGATTGTGCAGAACATGGCAGTCTTCGTTGCTCCAGCAGTTGTTCTAATTGCTTTGGAGTCAATCTGGAGAGCGGGTTCTGTAAGACTAGGTTAAATTTTGAATTTTTTAGATTTTCTTATTTTTTAGCAACCTACGGCGACGTGTGGGGATTTCATGTCCTTCAAAGAAAAATTATCTGTGGTATTGGAAAAAAATCTTAGCAGCAGCGAGCTAAAGCTTCTGCCATCTTCATGCAGATTTATCGGCCGCGTTGTGATTTTGAAATTGCCAAGAGGGCCTTTGAAAAAGAAAAAAACAATTGGCGCGGGCTGCTTGAAACTTTTTCCTTATATGCGCACGGTTTGTGTTGAGAAAAGAATTTCTGCAGTTAGAAGAGAGCCGAAAATTGAAGTCATTGCTGGCGCGAAAAAAACTGAAACAATTTTAACAGAGCACG
>CAZROS010000004.1:0-3024 GCA_964601825.1 uncultured archaeon
GGCGCTCGAAGCTGCAAATCCTTGTGGATATTCTTAGGCTGATACAAAGAAAAGGCGGCTATGCAAAGCCAACGCACATTCTTTACGGCGCAAATTTATCTCATGTCAGGCTTACAAAATATTTGAACTGGCTTTTGATGAAAAGATTTATTGAAGAGGTTGACGCAGGCGGGCACAAGGCTTACAGGGTTACAGCAAAGGGATTTGAATTCATGAAAGAGTTCAGGAAGATTTCTGAATTTTCAGAAGCATTTGGGATACCGATATGAGATTTCCCCATAAATTATGTGTTGCAGTTAAAATAATTCCCAGCTAAAATTTTTTGCTAATTGATTTATTTTTTCTTAACACACAATGACTGCGAAATGCTGGTGCGCAAAATATTTTTTTATATATCGCAACAGCATTGAGCACAGCGAGCGCGCATGGATTTATTCCTGCGCGCGAGCCTTTCATAGCCAATTTACATCAACATCATCACTTCTCCAAAATCTATTTATTTTAGTTTCCTCAAGAGAATATTTTTTCTCCTCAGTAAAAATCCCTGAAGGATTTTTGCGCGCAGAAAAATCATCAGATTCTTTCTGTGTGAGAAATTCCAGCATGCCCGCCCAAGCAATCATTGCTCCATTATCGCAAGCCAGCTCTCTGGGAACAACTGCGAATTTCGCTCCGCGCTCTTTGCACATTATTTTCAGCATTTCTGCCAGCCGCTTGTTTGCGGCAACTCCACCAGTCAGCAGGCATTCATTTTTTTCTGTGTGCGCCATTGCTCTTTCTGTTGTTTCAACAAGCATTGCGAAAACATTTTCCTGCAGGGAAAAGCACAAGTCTTCAAGTTTTTCTTTTTGCAATTTCTTTTCTGCATCAGTTAAAATTCCAGAAAAAGAAACATCCATGCCTTTCACAACATAAGGAAGCTCAATGAATTTTTTTCCATTCAAAGAAAGTTTTTCTATTTCAGGCCCACCCGGAAATTGCAAGCCAGCAGTTCGCGCAAACTGGTCCAGCAAATTTCCAACTCCAATATCCTGCGTTTCCCCAAACACGCGATAGCGGCCTTCAGCAAAAGCAAGTATTTGAGTGTTCCCTCCGCTCACATAAAGCGTGACAGGATCTTTCAAGCCAGTAGAAACTTTTCCAATTTCAATATGCGCGATGCAGTGGTTCGCAGGAATTATTGGCTTAGAAAATTTCTGCGCAAGCATACGCGCTGCCACTGCTCCAACACGCAAGCATTTTGGAATTCCAGGCCCAGCAGAAAAAGTAAAAACATCAACATCAGAAATTTTTATTTTTGCTTCCTCTAAAGATTTTTTTATTGTTTCGCAAGCCCTTTCCAAATGCTGCGCCTGCGCTTCTGTTGGATGAATTCCTCCGGCTGCGGGCTTGTAAACCGAGCGCACATTGGACAAAACTTTCCCGCTCTCGTTTACAATTCCAACTCCGAATGTATGGGCGGTTGATTCTATTCCCAAGCATAACATGGCTTGTATTATATAGAGAAGGTTTAAATTACTTCTTCAGAATCTCAGAATATTTGCACTTGCCGCAAGAAGCGCGGTCCTTGTGCTGGCCGAGAATTGTTCCGGGCCCGCAACGCGGACACCATCTTCCGGAAAATTTTCCAGCTTTGTAGTGCTCCCAGATTTTCACAAAAGCGTGCTTGCTCTTGCTCTTGGGTTTTTTCCCTTTCTTCTCAGCTTTTTTCTCTTCTTTTGCTGGCGCTTTTTCTTCGGGCATAATAAATCAAATTTTTCTGCAGAAATTCCGCGATTGCGGCCTTGCTCGCCACTGCTCCTTTCTCGTAATCAACTGCAAGCTCAATCTCTTTTCTTTTCAAAAGCTGATTTTCTTTCTGCGTGATAACTTCAAATTTCATGTTTAAAACCTCCGGTTTTTAACAGGCTGTTTGAAATTTAAAATTTCAAACATCATAAGTTAGAATAGCTGACAGGGTATAAAAAGATTTTTTCAGTTGTATGCAATCCTCTAGTTTTTGCTAATTTGCTTTGGCATCAAATTGGCTGTGCATTGAAATGCACAGTTTCCATTGAAATTGTGCACTGCAATGAAAGCTTTAAAAATGGGGAATTAGTAGCCGATTGCTATCCATTTCAAATTAACATTAGGGCTGGCTGCGCCTGCGCTGTAATTAGTGATGTTGAAAGTAGTTCCGCTAACATACACTACTCCAAAAGATGTTGTGCTAATAGCTTCAGCGCCTGTGGCGTTCCCGCGAATTTCTGGAGTTACTATCACATTATAACTACCAACCCCACCGTATCCCTTCGCTAATGTCACAACAACTCCGCTCACAAAATTAGAGGCAAGCCATGTTACATTTCCAAACTGAACTATTAAGCCACCTGTTGCTGAAGAGCTCGTATTGGAAAATACTGGCAAAACATTTTGCCCGATAACTTGGTTCGCGCTGTTGTTTGTTACATTTCTTGGGTCAACTGAAATGTTTATTGCTGTCGGCGCGCCTTGATATTGTATTCCGCTTGTGCCATTGAATGTGTTGGTAAATCCGAATGTCTGGCTTGCATTTAAGAAAGCCATATTACTATCAAGTCTTGCATTTCCAATTGTTCCAGCAGAAATTCTTGCAACTGGAAGAGCTCCAGTTGTTAGATTGGAAGCATCTAAAGTAGCATTTATAGCAACAAAGTCTGATAAAAAGTGAACGCTTGTGTTGTTGAAAAATACTCTGTTTGCACCGGTTGCTCCGCCTGTAAAGTTAGTTTGTCCTGAGAATGCGTTTGTTCCAGTAAAGAAGTTTGTTGCATTTACCCATGCTAGATTTGAATCAATTCTTGCATTGCCGAGAGTTCCAGTTGTTAGGTTAGCTGCATCTAAAGTAGCATTCAGCACAACAACACCTGATAAAAAGTGAACGCTTGTGTTGTTGAAAAATACTCTGTTTGCTCCAGCTAGCCCACCACTGAAGTTAGTTTGTCCTGAGAAAGAATTTGTTCCTGTGTAAACATTTGTTTCATTCTCCCATGCAATGTTGGAATC
>CAZROS010000004.1:3124-18878 GCA_964601825.1 uncultured archaeon
AAGAATTTGTTCCTGTGTAAACATTTGTTTCATTCTCCCATGCAATGTTGGAATCAAGTCTTGCGTTGCCGATTGTTCCGCCTGTGATATTATTTGCAGTCATAGACATATTAACAAAATTTGATGTTCCGAGGAAGTGCGCAGTTCCATTAAAAGTGGCTGGAGCAGTAAAAGTTGTGGCGCCAGTAAAATTATAAACCCCCGGATTCGTAGAATTCAAAGTGTAAGGAACAGAGCTGAATGCAGTTCTCGGCCCAAGTGTTTCGCTGCTCACAATTGTCTCAAGGAAATATGTTTGGTCCCATGGGAGAGCAAGAGAAGTATTATTTCCCAAAACAGTTGACCACAAACCATTTTTAACAATTACAGAAGGCGCGGCTGCCCGTCCATCGTGCGGCTCAGTCCATATTGGAGTTCCGCCTGTCTGCGCTGTGTAAATCTGAAAAGTGAAATTAAATGTTCCTCCCAGTGGAACGCCTGCGTTATTTGTAAGCCTACCTGCAATTCCAATTGTCTGCGGCTGCGCAGCAAGAACAATTCCTGAAATTACCATAACTGCGAGAAATCCTGCGAACGCAAATAAAATTTTATTTTTTTCTCTGTTTGTGGCGCGGTTGAGCATAATTTATTTCACCAAAGGCTATTTATAAAGCTTTTCTTTTTTTGTTGTTGCGCGAAATATATATTCCGCAAAATATTTTTCTACTTTTTCTTCAAAAAAACTGCTGCAATTACAATTAAAATCAAAACCACCGCAGCAATTAATCCAGTTGAATCTGTGGCTTTCCCTTCAGGCGTTGTTGTTGTAACTTTTGATATTGTTGCCGGTGGGGATGTTGTTGATGTCGCTGGCGTAACTTCTGGAATTGTTGAAGGTGGAGTTTCCCCCTCAGGTAAAACAGTTATCGCATAAATTGAAAGTCCGGGGCTGTCTGATTCAAAATTTATATTTGTCGCATCTTCTGAAATCTTTTTTGTTGGAAGCTTTCTCCATCCGCTGCTCTCAAGCCTCTGCAAGGCCACCTGGCTCTCAGAAACTTTATTTTCTGCCATCCATGCTTTTGTGACTAAAAACTTTATTTTTACTGTTCTCAAAGCATCATCAGCAATATTTGTTTTTGTAATTTCTATATATTCAAAAACTTTCTGCGTTGGAGCCGCTGCTGTTTGCAAAGCTTTTGCGGGCTCAATTTTTTTTACATTAATGCCGGCATTGCTGATTGTCCTGTTTGAAATAAAGTTTATCAAAGAAATGGAAGCGTTCTGTATTGCTTTAATGGAAACATTTGTGCCCGGGTCAACTGTTATTCCAGAAACCCGGTCGTCTGTTGATGCTGAATAGGAAACAATTCCTGAGGAGCCTCCTGGCGCTGTTGTAGTGGTTGATGTTGTAACAGTTATTTCTGTTGCTCCTGCAAGAATTCCATAAGTGATATTGTAATTCACGCCGCTAGTCTTGTTCGTGCTGTTGATCAGGCTGTCGCCCAAAATAGTTCCTGAAAGGGAAACATTGTAGCTTGTAGAATTTATCGGGTCTCCTGTTGCAAGTCCTGTGATATCATAATCAACAATATAGTTGTTGTCAACGCTGTTTCCAACTGTGAAAGCAAATGAAAGCGCGGCTATTGCAGCAAAAAAAATCGCCGCTGTCAAAACTGCGAAAATAGAATTGGTGGCAAGAGCGCGGCGCATGTTTCTTTTTGTTTTAGCCTATTTATAAATCTTTGCTGGGAGCAGAATTTTACCTTTTGCAAAGCTCCTCGCACTGCCAGAGATTTTCATTGGAAAGATTTTCAACAGCTGGCCTGCAAAACTGCTGCAGGCATTCATTTCTCAACTCAGGCGCGCAGAAGCTGTTAGCGAAAAAATCTTTTTTGAAATATGTCCCATTGAAAAAACAGGACTCGATGCTTTCTGAAATTATTTGCTTGCATTTGTCAACGCACTTTTCAGTGGTAGGAGAATTTGAAATAAACCCACCTGTGATTCCAAATCCCAAAACAGCAAGCGCAATCAGCGCAGCGAAAACAAATGTTGGCTCGAATTTCATAAAATCACTTGAATTTCAAAACTTATAAATCTACTTCAGCTTGCTCGCAAATTTTCCCGGAGAGTTCAGGCCGGCTTCTTTCGCAATTTCGCTTGTTGAATCAAAAACATAGAGAGTTCCCTTCCAGCCCTTTACTAAATCTGAGCTTTTGCAAACTGGGCAGACTGTCCCTTTTATCAATCTTCTGCAGATTTTACACGCGCGTTCTGTTGGCATAAATATCATTTTTTATTTTTTGTTTGCTCGGCGTGCTCACTTGTGCAAGCACAAAGCTCGCACGCCTCGCGGAATTGTGTATTAGGAAAAAATCTTGCCAAAATTTTTGGTAAATTATTTTTTTACACAATTTATATTTTCATTTTTTAATTTTAAAACTTTTTTTATTTTTCAAACTTCTGCTCGCGCGGGCGCTTTTTCTTTCCTCGCGGCGCGCCTCTTTCTCTTTGCTCGCGCGGAACCATTGGGCCAAAGCCCCACTTTTCAGCTCCAAGGAAAGGCTGGCGCATTGTTAGCCCGACTTTGTTATTTTCTTTTAAGCTGACGGAAATAATTCTCGCGCGCGCTGCGTCGCCTTTTTTCAAAATTCTATTGCTTGATTTTCCAACGAGCTGCGCGTTCTTCTCATCATAGGAAACAAAATCATCCATGACTTGTGAAATATGGACAAGCCCGTCAAGCGCGCCAATTCTTACAAACGCCCCGAACTCTGTTATGTCTGAAACTTCTCCTTCTGCAATTTCCTGATCAACTGGCTTCCAGCACAAAATTTTGAATTTCGTTGTGTAGTGCACAGCAGGGTCGCCTGCCAAAACTTTTCCCTCCCCGACTTCGTCAACTGAAACAACTGCTAGAGGCGCGCCCAGCTCCTCGGAAAATTTTCCCTCGTATTTTTCTCCAATGCTTTGCTTGACTGCCTCGTCTAAGTCCATGGAAAAAAGTTTCGGCGCGACTGCGATTTCATCTTCGAGTGTTGCGATTTGGTACATGGTTTCACTTTTTTGCTTTCTTTTTATTATATCCAAAAGCAATTTTCCTTTTTGGATAAGCCCTAGCCTTTTTTGAGAAAAAGGCTTGGGTTTTGATATTTCAAACTAAAGTAATAAATCGAAAGATAGTAATTTTTCTCGCCTGTAATGTTAATCTATCAGAAAGGAAGATTTAAAAAGGTTTTGGGTTTCACTGAACCAAAGTCGAGAAGCTTTATATACTACCTATGAGTATAATTTAGCATGGGATTTGCGCATATTGCAATTAGGGGCAGGAGTGTTCATTACAGAACAAAGCCGAGAGCAGATTATAGCGTTGGCGGCTGGACTAACTTTGTTGATGAGAGTTTTTCTGTTCCGGATGCTTTGAGAGAACACCAGCGAGATCTTTCTGCCGGAGAGTCTGTTAGTTTCCCCTACAATCCACGCACAGTTCGCAAGCTTGTTGCACTCTCTGATGAAGATGTGCATATTACCGCACAAGATCCAGAAATTCTAAAAAATCTTTTTGGAAATTATCAAAGAATAGGAAACGAATGGTTTCCCTATGTTTCAATAGTTAGAAGACATTCTCCAGAAGGCGCGGGCATCGCGGTAGATGCGCGAGCACCAAGAGATTCTCATGAATCTCTTTTGCATAAGTTTGCTGCGCGGCTTCTTGGATATCCGGCGGATGTTGAGCACCATGAGCATGGTGAATCAGTCATCCCAAAGCCAGCATACCCACCTGAATTTGAAAGAAAACATTTAGGCGGAAATACTTTTGTCTTGGAACCGAAAAAGCCGGAAAATTAATTCTCAAAATACAAACAGAAAAATTCTCTCAGAAAATCGCAAACTTCACAACCACCTCATTTATTAATAAGCAACTTTAAATTCTTTTATGCAAAAAATAAAGCAGAAGCTTGCAGAGCTTGTAAGCAAAGTGAAAAAAGATAAGGAGATTTTAGCAGTGATGATTTTCGGCAGCTTTGCGCGCGGAGAAAAGTTTGAGGATGTGGATATTTGCTTGGTTATGGGCAAAAATTATGGCTTGGCTAAAGCCGGAAAAATGCGAACAGAGCTTTCTTCGCTTTCAGATAAATTTGATGTTCATATTTTTCAGCAGATGCCTCTCTACATCCGCGCAAGAATTTTGAAAGAGGGAAAAATTATTTTCTATAGAAATAGAGACGCGCTATATGATTTGGCATTTTTAACAATTAGGGAGTTTGAAGATTTCAAGCCGATTTATCAAAGTCAAGTTGAGGCGGTTCTAAATGGATAGAGAAAGAATTTCTGCAAAAATATCTGAGATGGATTCCTACTTAGGCGAGCTTCGAGCAATAGTTCCGCGCAAACTTGAAGATTATTTGGAAGATGGCAAAACAAAGCGCGCGTGCGAGCGCCTTCTCCAGATTTCAATAGAAACTGCAATAGAAATTGCGAATGAAATTTTCAAAAGCCTGAAAATTGAAATAGCAGCAGATGAGAATGATTTATATAAAAAACTGAAAAAGAAAAAAGTTATTTCCGAAAAACTTGCAAGCAGGCTGAAAGAAATGAAAGGCTTCAGGAATATTCTTGTCCATAGATATGGTGAAGTTGATGACAGAGAAGTTTTTTCATTTATAGAAAATGATTTGGAAGATTTTGAAAAATTCAGGAAAGAGATTTTAGAATTTCTTAAAAGAAAGAAATAATTTTTCAAAACACAGCATACTTCACAACCAGCGCAACAATCAAAATCGCAATTATGTTCAGAACTTTTATCAAAGGATTTATCGCGGGTCCGGCGGCATCCTTCGCAGGATCCCCAACAGTATCTCCAACAACAGCGGCCTTGTGCGTTTCAGAACCTTTTCCTCCAAAATTTCCAGACTCAATATATTTTTTTGCATTATCCCAAGCTGCGCCACCAGTTGTTAAAAGAATTGCTAATAGCAATCCAGCGACAATTGCGCCCGCAAGCATTCCACCCAAAGCATAAGGTCCGAGCAAAAATCCAACAGCAAGCGGAGATAAAATTGCAAGCGCTCCCGGCATAACTAATTCTTTTTGCGCGCTTGCTGTAACAATCGCAACGCATTTTCCATAATCAGGTTTTGCTGTTCCTTCCATTATTCCAGAAATTTCTTTGAACTGCCTTCTGACTTCATTCACAACTCCGAAAGCCGCGCGGCCAACTGCGCGCATGCAGAAAGCTGAAAACAAAAATACCACAGCCCCGCCCAAAAATAATCCGACAATCACGCGCGCGTTCAGAATATCCAAAACAAAATTCTGAATTCCTGCTGCTTCAACTTCCTGCACGAAAGCTGCGAAAAGAGAAAGCGCAGCGAGCGCTGCCGAGCCAATAGCAAAACCTTTTGTCACAGCTTTTGTTGTGTTGCCGACTGCATCCAAAGGATCTGTAATTTCTCGCACAGATTTTGGAAGCTCTGCCATCTCCGCAATTCCGCCAGCGTTGTCTGTTATCGGGCCGAACGCATCAACCGCAACAATTATTCCAGTCATTGCAATCATTGCCATTGCTGCAATTGCTATTCCAAAAATTCCCGCAACTTGATAAGCAAAAAGAATTCCCGCGCAGATTACTATAACAGGAAAAATTGTTGATTCCATTCCAACAGCCAAGCCCGCGATAATGTTTGTCGCAGGCCCGGTTTGAGAAGCTTCTGCAATTGAGCGCACTGGCCTGTATTTTGTTGAAGTGAAATAATCTGTAATCCCAACAAGCAAAACAGTCACAGCAATTCCAACTAAGCTCGCCCAAAATAAAGTTAAATTTCCAAAAAGATTTTGCGCAATAAAATAAAATCCTATTATAGAAAGAACAGCAGAAACTCCAACAGCTTTGTACATTTCATCCATAATTGTTTTCGGTGTTGCATTTCTTACAAAAAAAGTTCCAATCAGCGAGGCGACAATTGCGACAGCTCCGAGCAAAAGCGGAAAATAAATTCCGCTCATTCCGTAAACAGAAAAAGTTGCCGGCAGCGCCGCTAAAAGCATTGCTGCAATTGATGTGACTGCGTAAGTTTCAAACAAGTCCGCGGCCATTCCTGCGCAGTCTCCGACATTATCTCCAACATTATCTGCAATTACTGCGGGATTTCGCGGGTCGTCTTCTGGAATTCCCTTCTCAATTTTTCCAACCAAGTCTGCCCCAACATCTGCTGCTTTTGTGTAAATTCCCCCGCCGACTCTTGCGAAAAGAGAAATCAAGCTTGCGCCAAAACCAAAACCAATTATAGATTTCACTGCTTCAGCATTTCCGCCGAAGAGCCAAAATAATCCTGCAACTCCAATCAATCCTAAACCGACAACAACAAATCCTGTAACTGCTCCGCCGCGAAATGCTGTGCGCAACGCTGGCCCCATTCCATCATGCGCTGCCTGCGCTGTGCGGACATTCGCGCGCACAGAAACATTCATTCCAACAAAACCTGCGAGCGCAGAAAGAAAAGCTCCAAGCAAAAATCCAACTGCTGTATTTTGTCCGAGAGCAAAATATAAAATTACAGAAAGTATAACTGCAAAAATTCCAACAACTTTATATTGCTGTTTCAAATATGCGGACGCGCCATCTTGAATCGCTTTTGCAATTTCTTTCATGCGCGCATTTCCCGCAGGCAAACTCAGAACTCTCCAAGCAAGGAATGCTGCAAACAAGAGAGCCAAAATTCCAGCGCCGATTGCATATGCGAGAACCATAATATCAAAATAGAATTAAGGTTTATAAAGTTTTATGTAACCGTGATTGTGGTGGTTGCCACATTGTTGCTCTCGTTGCTTTCATCTATCGCGCCAGTTAGGTCTGCTGTTAAGGAAAGATCATAAGTTCCTGGGCCAATGCTTACAAAACAATTTCCGCTTTCTGTTCCGCTGGACGCGATAACAGATGTGCTGTAAGTGCAGGTAGTTGTTCCGCCACCTTGAAAAATTGCCTTTGCTTCTGCGGTGGAAATGCCTGCCGGCGCGCTCCCAACATTGTTTACCGTGAAATCAATTCTAACACTTCCGCCACCCTGAGCCTTGCCAACATAAGTCATTGTCAAATCTGGCTTTGGAGTTGTTGTGGTTGTGGTTGTCGGCGGGGTTGTTGTGGTTGTCGAAGAAGTTGTAGTAGTCGAAGTTGTTGTAGTTGTCGGCGCGGCTGTTGTAGTTGTGGCTGCCACAGTTGTTGTAGTTGCAGCTGCAGTTGTTGTTGTGGCTCCTGAAGTTGTGGTTGTTGCGTTGGCAGCAGTTGTAGTTGTATTAGCCAATGTAGTTGTTGTGCTCGCCGGAGAAGTTGTTGTGGTTGCGCACGCGGTTGTTGCCTCGCAGCCGTTCACATTATTCCCGTCGCAATTATAATAACCAGAATCGCATGAAACAACTGCGCAAAGCCCGCCGGCATAATTTCCTGCTCCATGCGGAACCGGGCATGAATTTGTGGTTGTCTGCAAAGTTGTGGTTGTTGCCTGCGCCGGCTCGCTTCCGCCAATATCTCCAGATAAAGCTTCTGTTGTTGGCGGCATTATAGTAGGCAAAGAGAGTGTATCGGTAACTTTAGTTCCAGCAGGAAAGCCCGCGCAGCCGGAAATCAAAACTATTAGAGCAAGAAAAATCAGAGAGGTTTTCATTATAATCAAATTTTATTATTTCAGTTTATTTAAAAAGCTAATCTCATCTCAGAAAATTTCTATCTTTCCATTTTTTTTCAAAACAGCTGGCTGACCGCCGGCTTTCAAAATTTTTTCCCTTAAAGCTTTATCTTGCGTTGCTACAACAAAATTTTTCTTGCTCAGCTCAAGCAAGCTCGCGTCAGCATCGCCTTCGGTTTTTTCTGGCTCGGGTGCGAGCTTTAATTTTTCTAAAATATTTTTTGCGGCAACCGCGAATTTCGCGTCATTTGTTTTTCCGTCAGCAATTGCTGAAAGCTCTTCAACCACAGATTGAATTGTAAAAAAATCTGAGCCTGCAAGCTCGCTAAAAAAATCCACGCGCTTCTTGGAGCACTCGATTAGGAAGTTTGTGTCGAGGAGAATTTTCATAACTATCAGAAATCGAGATGGCCTGAAAGAAGCTTGCAATTTTTTAATTTACTTATTTTTCTGTAAAGTTTTTCGTCTGCTGTTACAAATATTCCATTCATTTGCAGAGATAAAACAATATAAATAGCATCATAAACTGTTATCTCATAGTCAAGAGCGGCCTCTACTGATTTTGTTATCAACTCCTGAGATGGAATTGTTATAGTCAAATCCATTTCTAAAATAGATTTAACTGCCTTTTCTATTTCTTCTCGGCTAAACTTTTTGTCATATCTCAAAGCATTTGAAAGCTCGTAAAGCAGAAGGTCTGGAACTATAATTTCATGAACGCCATTATAAAATCCTTCCCGAACTTTCAGCGCATCTTCGCTTCCGCTTTCTTCTTTGAACCATTTGGCAACAACAGAAGCATCAAGAATTAGCAGCATCCCTCTCTCTCCATTTTCTTATTTCCTCAGTTAAATTTATTCCGCCCCTTATTTTGCTCCTTATTTCATCCTGCATTTTCATTGCTCTGGCAATCCTGCTTTTGTCTCTCATTTTATAGACTACAGAATATTCAAATCTATGCACGACTGTTTTATATTGCATGTTTGTTTGGCTTTCAAGTTTCATGCGAACCACTTTTTATAGTTGGCTTTGCATCTTTATAAATGTTTCGCCCGCAAGAGCGGATAAGAAATTTATTTTTCATGCTAAAATATTCTTATAATAAATTATAAACATTTCATTCTTTTAAAAGAACACACATTTCCCTTTGCTCAATCATCTCTCCCTACCTCGCCCCCCCCCCAGAATTTCTGTCCAGCTCCTTTTCCATTTGCTGTGCGAAATTCTTTAGTGAAGTCTTTGTATAATTTTTAATGCAGAAAATTATTAACACAGCGCTTAGAACTATTATGAAAGAGGAAAGCATAAAATTTATTCGGCCATCCTGTGAATATCCAATAGCAAAATTATTTGCTATAATTGCAGCAACGACTATTACCGTCACAGCCGTGCTCACGCGGTTTTTTTTGTCGTGCATCATAAAATCTATCTTCCTGCAAAGCTTAAATTCTTTTAATTTCCTTCACAAGCCTTTTAATCTCCTTCAGGCGGCGCGCTTTATCTCCGTCTTCTCGCAGAACTTTCCCGCGGAGTTTAATTTTTTGACTGCTCCAAAGATTGTTCTCGCCATGGTGGCGCTCTTCAATATTCTCTATCTCGCGTATAATTTCCATGTGTGATTGAAGATCTTTCAAGAGGTAGAGCAATAGCATTGCCAAAACCACAATAGCAAACGCGAATGCGGCGTAAATTGTAAAATTGGTTTCTGATATATCAAGAGCCGATAGCGCCCTCCCGCCATTTAACAGCACCAAAAATAAAAGCGATGCGAAAAGCAAAGCATACAACAAAGCTGATTTTTCCTGCATAAAAAAGTTTGCTCTTGCGTATTTAAAAAACCCAAAGCAGAATCGCTTCACTGCTTTTCTTTTCCATCTATCTGCTCCGCAAAATTCTTCAAAGAAAATTTCACCATGCCTCTTAGGAAAAACAAAATAACCAAAATTCCCGCGAGCGCTGCAGCCGAGGAAACCATGTAAAACATCACAAATGTTTGCGGGCTAACCAATTCTGATTTTATGCCGGAGACAGGAGAAGAAACCCAAACCGCGCCTGTTCTGTTTTCAAATATTTTCACAGGGACATACGAATTGATTCTGTCTTCGCCAAGGAAAGTGTATCTCGCAGCGCCGGATTTTCCTGCTTTGACATCAACTTCTATTTTGTCAGTAATGTAAGCTGCGCTTCCAAAAGCAGACTTAATTTCCTGCGAATGTGTGTTTTTTCCCACAAACTCCGGCTTGGTGTAAAAAATTATGTCGCCGTTGCTGTCTGCTATCAGCACCCTGCTGTCGCTCACTGGCACCGCTGTAGTGAAGAAGCCGTTTTCATTAATTTCATTTGTGTAAATGCTTGCTCCAAGAGTGCCGGAAAAATTCCCGTTATCATCAAAAACAGGAACAACCAAAGACAGCGCCCAAGCGCCGGCATTTGTTAGCTCATGCACAAGAGCAGACAAAACTGGCTTATGCTCGGGATCTTCTGTTATCTTTTTGTAGTGGGCGCTGGAAGATACATCAATACCTATAGTAGCCCTGTTTGTGTTGCAATAAACTGTTCCATTGAGGCTGGTGCGGCCAATGTTGTTGATTTCTTCGCTCAAGTTGGCAAGAACTTCATCTATCTTTTTGTCGCATGTTTCTGTGTTCATGCTTTTAATGTCATCATACTTTGCGATTAGCAAAAGTTTATCCTCAAGCTCGGATATTTGCGATTCAAAAATACTGGCTAGTTTTTTTGCCGAATTCGCCTGCGCCTGCTGGGCTTCATTTATTGCGTTGTTGTTTAAGATTTGCTGAAACGCCAGAACAATGAAAAAATTTGCTATTAGGACAACAGCCGCTATTCCTAAAATCGCCAAAACAAAATGCGTTTCTTTTTTGTGGTGCATCATAAAAATTCTCCGAATTTTTGTGACGCAGTGGAAATTCTTAAATTTCCACGCGCCGTCGAAATTTTTAATTTCGACAACGCAAAAATCTTTTGGATTTTTGCAGTCATAAAAATCATTTTTGCCCAAAGCTTATAACTTCCTTATTTCCGCTGCCAGCCTTCTTATTTCTTTAATCCTGCGCTTCTTGTGTTTGTAAATATCTTCGCTCTCCACGCCCAAAGATTTTTTTCCAGCCAGTTGATGCAATTTTTCATGCTTCTGCTCTTCGTTGTGATGAAGCCTTTCCATAACCTCAACAAGCCCTGTGTATGAGTGGAGTTCTTTTGAGAGGAAAATCAGGAGCGTAGTAAAAATAATCACCACTACAGCCAGCACACCGTAGAAAAAATTCACTGAAATTGAGACATTTTCACCTTCAATTGCAAGCGGAGCTATCTGGAAAGCTGTTGCATACCCACTCGCACCCTGATTTAAAATTGAAGCCAAGAAAAAAATTAGGGCAGACAATGAAATTACTGCAACGAAATCCAATAATTTAAAACCTGCGAGCATGAAAGATTTTGCTTGCGGCTATTTAAAAATAAAAGCCCAGCTCTGGAAAAGCTTTTTAAAATCTTCTTTCTATTAACAATTATGCAGGACAGGGAATTTTTCCAGCATCTCGGCCTTAGCATTTCTACAATAACTTTCGGAGTCGGCCTTTCAATTTTTATTTATTCCGCAAGCACAGGCGCGATAGCAGGAACTCAAACAGCTTTGCTCTACGCAACTTCTTTTTTGCTAATGCTCAGATTTTGGTGGAGATACACAGAGCTTTTCGTGCGCTCGTTTCCATCGCAAAATTTCTGGCAATTTCTTTTTGATTTTTGACTTTGTGTTGCGTGGAATTTTATAGAATTTATTTTGCACGCAAAACAAAGTCAGGTTTCATTTTTCGGAATCCTTGCAGTGCTTTTCATTGGCAATATGCAGAACTGGGCTCTTGTTGGCGCGGCAGCAATGCTCGCAGCAGCGGTCCGCTGCAAACTTTCTTGGGGCGGGGCAATGCGGCCTGAGCAGGAAAAATTGAAAAAAACTTTTTTCGGAGCAGTAGGAATGCTTGCTATTTTCGCGGCGATTTATTTTTTAGCTCCAGTGTTTGACCAAATGATTTTGGCTTCTGGAGTTTTTGCTGTTGTTTTGGGATTTGTTGTTTGGGCTGCTGGGGCGCCGAATTTATAAACGTCTCCTGCGATTTATTTTCAGATATTATGGAAGAAATTAAAATTTGGATAAAAACCGCCGAGAAAGATTTGAATGCGGCAGAAATAAATATAGACAATGAGCTTTATGACTATGCGGCTTTCCTCGCACAGCAGGCAGCAGAGAAAGCTTTGAAAGCCCTTTATCTGAAAAAATTTAAAAGAATCAGGAAAGTTCATGACCTCGTTGCGCTTGCAAAAGAGCTGGATGCGCCGCAAGAGCTGATGCAAAAATGCAAGGAGCTTACGCCGGCTTATCTTTACAACAGATATCCAGATGTGGCGCCCGTCGAAAATATAAATGAGGTGGCGAAAGATTTATTAAAGTATGCGGAGGAGATTGTTGCATGGGTCAAGCAAAAATTATGAAAGAGCTTAAAGGCTTCAAAGAAAATTTGAAAAAAGACTTTCCAGATGAAAAAATAATTTTCTTTGGCTCGCGCGCAGTGGGCAGAGCCGGGCCGGACAGCGATGTTGATCTGATAATTGTTTCTGAAAAATTCCGGGAATTGAATTTCATAAAAAGAGCCGCGCGCATGTACGATTACTGGAATTTGAATTATCCGGTTGATTTTCTCTGCTATACGCCAGATGAATTCAAAGCCCTTAAGAGCAGAATTTCGATTGTCAGCCAGGCTTTGAAGGAGGGGGTTGTGGTTTGACAAGGTCTTGTTATTTGGGCGGAAATAGGAGATGATAAAATGGTCCGACACATGATAATAAAGTCCAAGAAAGCGCAGTACAAATATTCCAATGAAAAGGACAAGCGCTACAGAATCAGAAGAAGGATGAAGTTCAGGAAGTAATTCTAGCGAATTAAAATAAACCCGCCTACCGAAAGAATTATCGCGACAAACCAAATTAGCCACGACCAGCGCGCGACTTTCAATCCATCGAGCGGGCCAACAGGCAGAAGATTTATTGTTGCAATAAGGAAGGAAATTTTTGCTGAATACAGCATTAGGCTCGGGCTTAAGCTGCTCAAAGCAATAAAAACAGCCGCAGCAACAATATTCGCAACCGGGCCAGCGAGCGCGATAATTCCAAATTCTTTTTTGAAATTATTTTTCGCATCTTTTATTTTTTTCTCATTTATGAAAACAAAACTCGGAGGCGTTAGAATCAGTCCGAAAAAAGAAGTCAGTATTCCAACTGCAGAGCCAACAGGCCAAAATTTTATTTCTGCTCTCGCGCCATATCTGCCTGCGATAAATTTATGGCCAGCGAAATCGTGCAAAAATAAAAGCGCCGCCACAACAGCAAATGAAATTAAATACCCATTCAAATCTGGCCCGCCCAAAGCAAAACCAAGCGCAGCAGCTGAAGCAAGAAAATGGCCCCACTCGGGAATTTGAAAACTTTTTTTGGAAATTTCTTTTTTAGAAATCATACAATCATATCTCTTCCAAGTCCTGCTCAATCTTTCTTATTTTTTCCGCGCGCTCCTTCAGCCTTTCCAAATCCCTTTCAACCCTGTCTTTCTCTTCTGTCAGCAAAGTTTCCCGGTTGGAGAGAGAAGTAAGAGTGTTCCTCATTTTCATTTCTTCTGACCGCGTTATTCCCAGATCAGATTCTGTCCCGCCTAAAATTTTTTCCAGCTTCAGCCTGTCTTTTTTCAGCTTCAGCATTTCCCTTTTTATCCCGCCGAGCGCGCCCTTTAGAATAAATGTTTCGTTTGCTTTCCTTTTTGGCATGGATAAGTATCAAATGGCTATTTTAAAAACCTTCAGAATTTGATTCTGTAAAACTTGTGAGTTGGCAGGAGGAAAAAAATTAATTAGAAGTTTTGTCTTGAATTAGTTTGTCCAACTTTTGTAAAAATTCATATGTTCTTTTATAGTAGCTCATAAAATATTTTTCTCCTATAACTTCATCATAAAAATTTCTGTGCAGCGTTTCTAAATAAGTGTAATCTTGAAATAAACTTTCATCTTCAGTTTCTTCAGCAGCCTTGTCTATAAAAATCCTAAAATCATTGTGACTATTTAATTGTATACCAGACAGAGAGGCAAGCAATTTCAGAGTCTGCGCAATACCACCCCACAACAATTCAGATGCTTTCCTAAATTCTTTTTTCTGTATAGTTTCATTTGCATTGGAAAGATAGTGTTCTCTCATTTCTTTAAACCTGCTAGAAGTTGCAGTTCTATTTGAAGCCGACAACTTTTCCGAGGTTATCATCAATTATTACCTTTTTTATTTCTGGCTTAAAAACACCCACATCCACAGAAACACTCCACTCATATTTTGCTGGATTAAATTCAACTTCTACAACTCTAAACCAAGTATAGCCCGCCTTCTTTATGTAGTCTGCTGTCATGTCTGTAATCTGTTCCACACCCATTTTAGATGCCATGAAAATTTTCCATGGGCAGTATTTATAAAGTGATTTCGCTTTTAAAACCACCAACCGCAGATTTTAGAAACCCCAGAATTTTAAATCTCTTCCAAGTCTGCTTCCAGCCTTCTTATTTTTTCAACCCTTTCAGAAATTTTACCGAACTTCCTTTCCATATCATCCCTATCCTCAAGAAGGATTGTTTCAAGATTTGACATTTCAGCAAGGCGCTGCCTCAATTTTATTTCTCCATCCCGCGTGAGCTTGAGCCTGCCTTCTGTCGCGCCAAGTTTTTTCTGCAAGAGCTCCCTTTCTTTTTTTAATTTTGCAAGCTCTCTTTTTATCCCGCCCAAAGCCCCGCGCAGAACTATTTCTTCAGCAAGGTCTTTCATGTGATGGGGCATACAAAATTATTGCAAAGCCTATTTTTAAACTTATTTTAAGCTTTTTAAATCAGATGAAAAAATCTACTGTATGCAAATCGCTTGGTGGCAGAAAATTCTTTCGATTCCTTTGGTAATTATAATTTATCTTTCAGCAATTGATTTGCTTTCCTCAAACAATATTTTTTCCTCATCTTTATCAGAAACTCAGGACATGGGCGGCGTGCTGAATATCGGGCTCGGGCAGGCAGTTGGAATTTCGGTGGTGCGCCCATACTTCGGCGGAGCGCTGACGCTTCCAATTTATTCCGGAGCAATCGGGGACATTGGAATTTACCACAATCTGTTTTTCAATTATTTCATTTACATTTATTCGGCAGCTATGATTTTATGGGTTGTGAAAGATTTTGGAATTCTTGGAAAAAAACAAAGAGGGAAAAAGCTTATAAATAGGCGCGCTAAAAGAAAAGGCAGGTGAAACAAACATGGTAGATGTAAAATTGAATTGGGCAAAACTTTTGAGGGCTCTTGAGCTCGGAATAATTTTCGGCGCTGTGAATTTTATTTTCGCAGGCGATGGACGATTGGCAATAACAATGGCTCTTGCTCTTATCTATCTGGAATTCTTTTTCAGAAAAGATTAGGTAAGACACTCGAAAGCAAATAAAATAAACAACGAAAACAAAGTGGATAAAATATGCAAACTAAAAATCAAAATAGCGGAAATCTGGTTCAGTATCTGGCAATAGCAGTAATACTTGTTGCTGTTCTATGGCTCGGACTTGGCGGAGGCGGAAGAACTCCTACATTGCAGGAAGAAGGAAAGTTCACAGCAATAGGCTACAACTCTGCGGTCTGCAAAGAAGTTATTCGCGCAGACGGCACACGAGAAGAATTGGGCTGTAAGCACAACTTGTTCACAAACTTTGGGAAAAACATGACAAGAGATATGCTTGGAAAAGATTTGAACACAGGAGCAGTAAGTTCAATTGCAGTAGGAAATGCCACAGGAGCAGATCAGGCAGCAACAAATGTTTCGCTTGGCCAAGAATATGGCGCGAACCCGCCAGCAGCATGCGGCTTGGGTAGGGCAGCAGGGAGCTGGGCTGAAGTTTTCACTTCACACGGAAACTGGTCAATAAGCAAAGTCTTCACAGCAACATGCGACAGCCTAAATGTTAGCGCAACAGGACTCTACAACTCAACTTCAGGAAACACACTGTTCGCAGAAACAA
>CAZROS010000005.1:0-18855 GCA_964601825.1 uncultured archaeon
ACTCGCGCTGGAGCACTTCAATAATTTTCAAATTTCCAAAAACATTTTTCATTGCTGTGGAAACGCGCGGCAAATCCTCTGATTGCAAAGCATAAATAGCGAGCCAGCCGCCAGATTTCAGAGAATCAAAAGATCTCTTTACAAATTTTTCCGCATGCTGCAAATCAAGGGTTATCAAATCAAAAGAATTTTTCTTGAAAAGCTTTTCAACAGAGGAATTTTTAATTTCTATTTTCAGTGGCAGGATTTCTTTTGCAAGAGAAATATTTTTCTGCGCGAGCGCGAAAAAACTTTTGTCTTTTTCAACAGTTAGAACTTCGCATCCGAGGCTCGCAAGAAAAATTGAATTGAAGCCTGAGCCAGCGCCCGCATCCAAAATTTTCCAGCCTGCGCCGCAGCCTGTTGCTGCAGCAATCGCAGCAGAATCTTTCGGAAGAATAACCTGCGGCCCACGCTTGCAGAATTTCAGGATGTCTAAAATGGTTGGCTTGAGAACAGAAAAATTTTCAGCGCTGATTTTTATTTTTGAGCCGAAATTTTTTCCTTTGAGCGCGGATAAATCTACAGAACCGAATTTGCAGGAAAAATCTCCGCTTGCTCTTGTTAAGTAGCTGCGGCTCCCGGAAAGCAGAATTAATTCACCTGGCTTGACTTTCATAATCTGTTTTTGCCTGAACAATTTATAAATAGGCAGGAAAGACAATCTACATGAGACATCTTGCTTTAGCTCTGATTTTTTTAATTTTCGCTGCGCCTGCATTTGCCTACACATACCCGAAGGAAATGGAGCAGCCATGGAATCACAGCCCAATAAAATTTTTTGTAAACAAATCTTTTCCTCCTGAGTGCGACCCATACTATGAGAAAGATTTTAGAGACGCTATAAAATACTGGGAAAGCGGCGGCAATGGAAAGCTTTCTTTTATTCCCAAGTTCGAGGAAGTTTCTGAAACAGGAAAACCAGACATAACTGTCCAGTGGGTTTCATCAGTCCAGAATGTCAGCCAGGAAGTTGGCGGCATAACTTATCTTTCTGTTATACCAAATAAAAGATTTGCCCTTGCGAGAATTTTGCTTGCATGCACTGGAATTTTTCAGCTAAAGGATAGGGATATAACAAAAGAATTTTCCCACAGGGAAATGAAAACAACTTCAATGCATGAGATTGGTCACGGGCTTGGCTTGGATCACTCAGATGACCCGGCAGACATAATGACACCAAGGCAGACAATACAAGTTTTTCCTCTTGGATTTGAAGTGAGCTCTTACCAGATTTCTCTTAACATCAGCCCGAGAAGAGTTATGCCCAATGATAATGTGAGGCTTTTCGGAAAGGGCCCAGCGAATGCAAAGCTTGATTTTATAGAACTGTATAACAGAAGCGAAGCGCATTTCAAGCAGGCGCGCGTGACAACTGATGCTGCTGGATTTTTTGAAAACTCCGTAGTTTTTGATTCTGCAGGCCGCTATTTGGTGGAGGTTTTCAACCCACTCTCGCCAAATGTTTACGCAAGCGCAATAATTTTTTCAGATGGCGAGGCAAATATTTTTGTGAATTCTGAAGTGCCTGCGCGGCTTTACATCAATAAAACTTTTTACGGAATTGCCCCAAAAAAAGTTGAAAATTTGAGATATGGAGATTATGAGATTTCCTGCGAAATTGCCGGCTATAGAGATTATAAAACATTTTTGAGCGTGGGGCCTGGAATCACGGATGAGCTCAAGGCAGAGCCAAGCAGGGATGCTGTTTTATGCTCGAATGAAAAAATCAGCGAGCCGGTGTTGGAAGAGAAGAAAGGATTTTTTGAAAAGCTTTCGCTGGCAATAAAAGAATTTTTCAGGATTTTGTTCGTGAAGGATTAAAATGAAAATATCTGCGGGAAGCGGAATTGAAAGCAATTAATATTTAAAGCTTGCCTGAAAAATATTTCTATGAAAAATTTGAGAAGAAGGATTTTAGAAATCAAAGCTCGCGCAGCGCAGAATCGAGTTGCGCTGGCAGAAGAGAGAACTGCTGTTTCTTCCGCGGCGGGGGGGACTCTTGCTTGGCTACTTCGGCGAAATCGGCATGCATGAATTTGGCCACGCTGTAGCTGCAAAAATTTTTGGAAATGATATTAAGTTTGAGTTTCGCAGCGACGGCTTTCATGCTCTGCCGTATGCGGATCATGTAAGAAGCGCTATAGAAGAATTCTCAATATTTATGGGAGGGCCGATCGCGGATTATGCTGCTTCAATTTTTGCGTTGATTTACGCGAACCGCGCGAGAGAAGATTCAAATATCAGGAGACCGCTGGCAGCAGCTTACTCTGTTATGGCTGCAATGGTACCTTTCTCGCAATCTCTTTACACTTTTGCTGACACCGGGGATTTTCATTATTTGGACTATTTTGGAATTCCAAAAGTCGCTCAAGTTGCCGCGGCTGCGGCCATAAGTTTTCCCATTGCTATTTTGGGAGTGAGAGAAGTGGCTAAAACATACAGAATGATATTAGAGCGAAATGAAGCTGTTTGAAAATTATTTATGGACATGATTTCTATAATTTCCATGCCATTCTTTGAATCTCCTCTGGCAAAGCCGCAGGCAATTGAGGCGCGCGAATATCAGATAAATATTTTGAAAACTTCTTCTGCAAACAACACTCTTGTTGTTCTGCCGACAGGCTTGGGAAAAACCGCGATTGCTATTATGCTGGCTGCCCAAAGGTTGGAGAAATTTCCTGATTCAAAAATTTTGATTGTTGCTCCAACTCGCCCGCTGTGTGAGCAGCACAGGAAAAGCTTTTCTGAGAGCATGGAGATTCCTGAAAAAGAAATTGTTTTGCTTACTGGAAAAATTTCTCCTGAGGCGCGCGTTGAAATTTATGAGAGAGCGAAAATAATTTCAGCCACTCCACAAACTATACAAAATGATTTGAAAACCGGCAGGCTGAATTTGGAAAAATTTTCCTTGCTTGTGGTTGATGAAGTGCATAAGGCTGTGAAAGGGTATGCCTATCCATTTGTCTGCAAAATTTACAAACAGCAGGCCACAAACCAAAGAATAATCGGGCTGACTGCAAGCCCGGGCTCGGATGAGGAACGGATAAAAGAAATATGCGAAAATCTTTTTGCCACTGCTGTTGAAATAAGAAGCGAGAGCGATCCTGATGTTGAAAAATATGTTGAGGAAAAAAATCTGGTTCAAGTCCGAGTTGAGCTGACGCAGAAAATGAAATACGCTCAAAGTTCGCTCAGGCTGTGCCTGCGGGAGCTTTTGGAAAAACTGAAAAAATACAAAGTTTATGCTTTCAGCAAAAAAGATTTGCTGTTTGCGCAAATTCGGGCGCAAAAAAATTTACAGAGAAATCCGATGAACTTCCAGATAATTTCTTTGGTTGCCGAGGCTTTGAAAGTTTGGCACGCTCTCGAGCTTATAGAAACACAAAGCGTGGGAGCAGCGAAAAAATATTTTGAAGAGATGAGAAAAAAATCTGACAAGGCGAGCACAAGGCTTTCGCAGTCTGCGCCGTTTCAGAATGCCGCAAGAAATGTTGAGGAGCTTTTCCTAGCAGGAGAGGAGCATCCGAAAATTGCTGCGCTCAAGGAAATTGTTGCAAAGGAATTAGAAGAAAACAAAAACGCAAAACTTATTGTGTTCTCGCATTACCGCGAAAATATTTCCCGCCTGCTTGAAGTTTTGAAAAATGTTTGCTCGCCGGTTTCTCTAATCGGGCAGTCTGGAGAAAAAGGGCTGAGCCAGAAAGAGCAGATTGATGTGCTGAAAGATTTTGAAGCAGGAGTTTACAATTGTCTGATCACAAGCCCGATTGGCGAGGAGGGTTTGCATATTGCTTCCGCAGATATAGCAATTTTCTATGAGCCTGTTGCCAGCGAGATTCGCACAATACAAAGGCGCGGACGCGTTGGCAGAACAAAATTGGGAAAAATAATTTTTCTCATAACAAAGGACACGCGCGATGAGGCGAATTTCTATTCGGCCGCGCGAAAGGAGAAAAAAATGAAAGAAATTTTGAAAGGCATGCAGGCGCAGAAAACAATTGGGAATTTTAAAGAGATTTAAACCTGCCAATATATTTTCATGTATGCCTAAAGAAGAAAAAATTGATTACTTTGATTTCCTGCGCGATAGCATGAAGAAAAAACCCGAGAAAGCAAAGCCATTGATTTTTGTGGACACGCGCGAACAGAATTCGCGCGTTGTTGAATCGCTTGCAGAATTCGAATGCATTGTAAAAGAAAAAATGCTTAATGTCGCAGATTATCTTTGCTCGGACCGCGTTGCGGTTGAAAGAAAAACTTCCAGCGATTTGGTTTCAAGCATAATGGACCAGAGGCTTTTCAAGCAATTGAGCGAGCTAAAGCAAAATTTTGAAAAGCCTTTGCTGCTGATTGAGGGAAATAATTTTTACGAGCGCATACAGCCAAATGCTTTGAGGGGCGCGCTGGCTTCTGTTGCATTGGATTTTTCTGTTCCAATTTTATGGACACGAGATGAAAAAGAAACCGCAGGAATGATTTTCTGGCTTGCGCGGCGCGAGCAGTTTGACAGCGGCCGCGAGCTCGCAATCCGCGGCGAGAAAAAAGAGCGCGGGCTCAAGCAGATGCAGGAATTTCTGGTTGCAGGTTTGCCGGAAATTTCCAACACACGCGCACGCGCGCTGCTGAAAAAATTTGGAACACCTGAAAGAATTTTCATGGCTTCCAAGGAAGAGCTAAGAGAAGTTGACGGAGTTGGAGAAAAAATCGCGCAGAAAATCCGCGATGTGCTGCACAAGGATTATGAGTGAGCTAAACCTTTTTAAGAAAAGCAACACAACTTATTTTATGAAATCTGCCTTGTTTGCGTCTGTTTTTTTGCTGCTGTTATTTTTAATTTTAACAGCAAATGCTTCAGCAGCACCGGCTGGTCAAATCCAGCTTTTGAATTTTACTCCTGAAAATGGAACAGCTTTTGACTTTGGTTCATTCACAAAAATTTCTGCATGCTGGAGCATACTTCCCGCAGCCACAGAGCTGTGGTCAAATGAAAGCGGGAGCCTCGAACTAAAAGCCATTCCAACGATTTTTGGTAACTGCACTTTTATCAGCTACAAAACTCCGGAAAAAGCAACAGCAATGCTCTGGACTTTGAGAGCTTCCAATTCTTCCGGATACTCAAACTCCACAGGAGAAAATTATTTTCTTGCGAGGGATTTGAGCGCTCCGCAGTTTTTTGAATTCTCTCAAAGCGGAAAAAATATTCCCGGCGGAGTTTTGCAAATTAACATAAGAATAAAGGACAATTTAAATTTATCTGCTGCAATACTTTCTGTTGATGAAACAGGCTCTTTCAAAAACGTTTCCGAAATGAAGCTCAGCGGCACAGATGCTGCGGCAATATTTTCATACAATCTTTCACAAAATCTTACTGAGGGCTCGCGCGTTGGCTGGAAAATTTTTGCGAATGACAGCTCAGGAAATTTCAATTCAACTGACGAAAATTATTTCACTCTCGCTGTTTGCCCGCAGACTTGCGGTGGATATGCCCTTGGTTCTTGCACGCAGTGGAGCGAGTGCTCTGCTGGCGAGCAAAAAAGGCTTTGCTTTTCCTGCGGAAGGGAAACAGGATTTTTGTGCTCTAAAAATGTTGAGAGCAAAGCTTGCGCTGTAGTTTTAGGAAAGGCTGAAGCAGAGTCTGCAATATCTGATGCTGAATCAGGAATAAATTCTGTAAAAGCTTCAGATGTTTTGCGCAACACAACTGAAGCTGAATTTGCTTTGAAAGAGGCGAGAAAAGCTTTTGATGCTAAAGATTACAAGAAAGCGCTGGAGCTTGCTGAGAATGCTAAAGCCCTTTCAGCATCCGCGCCTGTTATTGTAACAGAAAAAACTAGCGAGCCACAGAATTTTATTCAGATAATTTTGATTATTATTATCCTGATAATTTTCGCAGTTGCAGCTTATCTTAACCGCAAAAAGATTATTTCAATTCTGCAGAAAAAAACCGGCAGTGAAAATATAAATAAAATCGAAAAGCCTGCAAACACCTGCGAAATCTGCGGCCGCCAAGCAGAGAGGCTTTACACATGCTCGAGCTGCGGCAAGAAAATTTGTTTTGATGACGCGCGCACTTACATGGACAGCGATTATTGCGTTGACTGTTTGAGGAGGCGCGGGCTTCTGTAAAAATTTAATGAATATAAACACGGGCGCGCAAAATTTTCCATGCCGCTAGAAGAAATAGTTGTTGGCCGAGAGCCAGATGATTTGAAAAAGTTTGGAAAAGCCGGCTGCATTTTTCTTGGAAAGCATACTGTTGGCACAGGCTTTGATTCCCATTTGGCAAATCCTGTTTTAATGGATGTGGCGCGGCCGCATGTTATTTTGATTCTCGGAAAAAGGGGAAGTGGAAAATCCTACACAGGAGCAGTCATGGCAGAGGAGGTCATGAACCTTCCCAAAGAAATAAAACAAAATCTTTCTGTGCTTATGATAGACACTATGGGAATTTTTTGGAGCATGAAAAATCCAAATGAAGCTGACATGATTTTGCTTAGAGACTGGAATATTCAGCCAAAAGGTTTTGGAACTTTTAATGTTGTTCCAGCGGGCCTCGCGGAGTTCTACAAAAAATCCAACATTCCGTTTGACAGCACATTCGCGATTTCTCCGAATGAACTTACTGCCGGAGACTGGGCTGTTACTTTTGGGATTGACCTTTTGAGCCCGCTGGGAATTTTGCTTGAGCGGGCTCTGAAAAAAATTTCCGGCTTGGATTATTCAATTGAGCAAATAATTGAATCTATTGAAAATGAAAAAACAGCAGAGCCAAAAGACAAGCTCGCTTTGCAAAACAGATTTCTTGCAGCAGAAGATTGGGGAATTTTTTCAGAAAAGGCAAGCGAGATAGAAAATTTTTTGAAGCCGGGAGTTGCTTCGGTTCTTGACATAAGCCTGATGGACTGGCCTGTGAGAAATTTGCTAATTGGAATCCTTGCAAGAAAAATTTATTCAGCAAGAATAGCTGCGCGGCGCGAGGAGGAAGCTGCAAAAATTTCTGGCGAGGAGAAGCAGAAAATTCCGCTCACATGGATTATAATTGATGAGGCGCATAATTTTCTTCCGTCAGAAGGGAAGACAGCAGCAACTGATTCTTTTCTGACTTTAATCAGGCAGGGCCGCCAGCCCGGGGTTTCCCTTGTTTTGATAACTCAAAGGCCGAATAAGCTGCATGAGGATGCAATTGCGCAAAGTGATTTGATAATTTCTCACAGGCTAACATCAAAGCCAGACCTTGATGCGCTTGGCTCTGTTATGCAGACCTACCTTCTCGAGGATATAAGAAAATCAATTGCAGACATGCCTAAAACAAAAGGCGCTGCAATTATTTTGGATGATAATTCCGAAAGGCTTTTCGGAGTTCAGGTGAGGCCAAGGCAGAGCTGGCACGCCGGCGGCTCGCCAATAGCACTGCAATCAAAATCCAAAAAATTTTGATTCGCAATCTGAAATTTAATTTTCAGATTTTTTAAGAAAACTTTTTATTTTATCTCTGTAAAAATAGCAGCCGGCTGCGAGCAGAAGCAAAATTAAAATTATAATTGCCAAGGCAGACTGATTGAAGCTTAATGGAGGTTGCGTTGTTATTGTTGAAAGCGATGGCGGCGCGATCGTAGGCAATGTTGAAGAAGCTCCAGAAGTTGTTGTGGCATCGCCAACAAAGCCAGAAGTTGTTGCAGTCACAACTGCGCTTTTTGAAACAATAAAACTTTTCGGCTCAGAGGATGTTTCTTTTCCGCTAGAGTCTTTTGCGAAAGCGCGCCATACAGTGCTTCCCTCGTCAGCAAAAAAGCTGTAGGAAGCTTTTCCACTCAAGCCTGATAAAATTTTCTCAGAAACATTTTTTCCATTCACTTCAAAAATAACTGAGTTCAAGCCAAAGTCATCGCTTACTTCAACATCAATTGAAACTACATTTCCTGCCGAGGCAGATTCTGGACCGGTTGCTTTCAAAATTTTTGGCGCTTCCCTGTCAACTGCTCCCACAAAAAAATTTAGCACAGGAGTTTCGTTATAATTTCCCGCAGAGTCAAAAACGAAAAACTTCCATGCAACTGCTGTGCCTGAGGCAGCTTGTTTGCTCCATGTGTAAAATAATTTGTATTCTGTTCCTGAGAGCTGAAGGGTTTCATTTTTGAAAGAGCCGGTTTCATTTGCTGAAATTATTGCAGTGCTCAGGCCAACATCATCTGTAAAATCCGCAGACAGCCTTACTTCCGCGCCTTCTGCCGGAGTGCTTGTGCTTTGGGACTGGTTGAAAAATCTTGGAGGAGAATCCTCGCCGTACGCATAGAGCGCTCCTAAATTCAAAATAAAATTCGAGCTGCCTGCTGCTCCTTGCAGAAATTCTTCAGCAGAAACCTGAAGGCTATAGCTCGGGCTTGCTAAATTTTCTATAAGACCTGCGAACGCATCAGCAATAAAATTCTGCGACTGGGCTGCAAGAGCTTTTGAGGCGAGAAAAACTGCCCCGAAGAAAATCACGAAAGCTACAACTGAAAAAAGTTTTTTGGAAATTTTTCTGGCGCGCTGCATGGATTATTTTGAGAGAGCGGGTTTATAAAAGTTTTTATCTTTCTGTTTCGCCTGTTCCAATTTCTGCCTGGGAAGTTTTTTCAAGAAGCTTTCTTAACTGTTCTTCAAATCCTGTGGCTTTAGCTGCTGCATCTGCTCTTTGTTCCGGACTCGCTTGAGGATTGCTTGCAATTGTTTTTTGCCTCTCAAGCTCTTGATTATAATAATCCACCCATCGCTGCAGATTTGCTCTATCAGCTTCTGAGGCAGCGAGCTGCGCTTGAGATGCAGCGAGCTCTGCCTGCAATCTTTGCTCCTGCGCGCTCGGGCCCTGCGGTGCGTTATTTTCTTTTGAGAATAAATATTTCATTCTTTCTCCAAATGTTGGATTGAGAAATTTATCAAGCCATGGTCCTATGAATGTGTCTGAATTTCTAGTATCTCCATCCCAATTATTTAAATCAAAAGATTCTTCAATTTCTCCTAAAACATAGCGAGCTCGCTTCCAAACATTTTTTCCATTTTCTCCGCTGTACTCAAAAAGCAAATAAGAATCCTTGCCGCGCACCTTTTTTATTTTTTTCCCGCCTTCAACGCCAATTTCGTCAAGCTCTCGGCCTGTGCTATCTTTTGCGAATTGCCCGACAGCAGCAAGCATTGATGCTCCGACATCTCTATCTTGTGAAAAGGTTCTTGATCTTGCAGAAGCTATTCTACCGGAGGGCGCGACAAGGACACCAACATAATCAATTCTAATTCCATCTCTTGAAGAATAAGCAAGTCCGCTTCCAACTGCTCCAGCTGCTCCTAATCCAGCAAGAGCAAACGGAGCCCATCCATAATTATTTTCTTTTACAACTGGATTAACTCTCGGTGATTTCAAAGTAAATGTTTTCAAAGGCTGATCTGCGAAATTTCCAGCATCATCATATGCGCGCACAGAAAGCCTGTGTGCTCCTGCAGTCTGGCCGGAAGGAATTTCAACGCTCCACAAATCTCCAACCAAATTTGAGCCAAAATATGGAGTGTCATCAAAAACAAACTCAACGCGCGCAACTCCTTTGTTGTCGCGGACATTTATGCCAGCTGAAATTTTTTCATTTGCCAGCAAGATTGCTCCATCTTCAGGGCCATGATACTGCAAAATTTCTGGAGGAGTTTCATCCGGCCTTTCTTTTACAGAGAAATTAAATTTCAGGCTGGCAACATTGTCTCTGCGGTCAACCACATGAATTTCCGCGCTCTTGTTTCCCAGAGAATCTACTGGGAATTTAATGCTATAATAATTCGTTTCATTTAGTGTAAATGGAGCATAGAAGCTTTCATTGTATTTTACTGCCACTTCCAAAATTCCTGTTCTGTCATCCGCAACAGTGAAATTAACTGTCTGGTTTTCTTTTTCAAGCAGAGTTTTTCTGAAATCTGAAATGGAAATTGTTGGCGCGGTTGTGTCAAGCCACGCGGAGAAATTCCCATTGAAGGGAGAGCCGCGGTTTCCGGATTTGTCAACAGGAACAATGGAAAAAATATAATTTCCAGAAGCTTCTGGAGTGTAATAGAAAGCTGATAAATTATTGCTCACATTAAGAGAAGTTGCTACGTCTTCTGGCGGCTCGATTGAAACATCAAAATACTCTACGCCCATTTTATTTGCAGGGCCCAAATCATGCGCGAAAATTGCTGCGCCCCACTGATTTCCTGCTTCAACTTCTCCTGAAAATTCAACAACATCAATGATTGGCCCCATCAAGTCTGGCTCGCTGTAAGGAACTTTTTTGTCAGGGTTTGCTATTCTTAAAATTGCAGAATTAAATTCTCTCTCAAGGCTGCTGTAAAAGTTTCCGTCAAATTCTGAAAAGAATTTTTGGTTCTGGTTGCTCTGGGCGCGCATGCTTCCTTTGTTCAGCCAATTTTCTATAACTTGGGTGTTTTCGTAAAGATTTGGCAAATATTCTTTCAAAGGCTTGTCTGTGTGAGAATCATCTATTCCGAGCATGGAAATTCCTGTTACAGTTTGCTGCGTGCGCTCAACTTCGCGGTACCAATTATAATCTTCTTTTATTTCAACCAAAAGCCCGCTCATTTCATTTCCTGCAAAAGTGCTGTTGTCAGGCCAAATGAAATCTTGCGAGCCTATATTTTCAATCCCACGGTTTGTGACGCGCCATGTGATTAGAGTTTGGTTTACTGATGGGAATAAATCTGTTTTGAGGGATTGGTAGGCAGGGATTCCTTTTTGTAGTGCATCGATGGGAATAGGCCCGCCTGGCGGAGACTGCAACTCCTCCATCGCACCTCTAATATCTTTTGCAGTCTGATTAAATCCAGTTCCATTGAAATTCTGCAAAATAGTTTGCAAATTATTATTGACTGCAGAAATGTCTGAGCGCAATTGCGGAAATTCATCTGCAGTTAGAGAAGCATCGGAAATCGCATTCTGCCCGTGCGCTTGAAAATTTGCAATGCTAGAAGCCATATCCTGATAAATATGAGTTTCTCCGGCAACATGAAATGCTGCTGCGTCCATAACAATATCTGGAAGATGCGGAATGAATTCTTCAGCAAGAGCATAGCCTGCTAGCGTGCTGCCTAAAATAATTCCGGTTGCAGCAGCTGCTTTTGTAAATCCCCAATTATAATTTCGGCTGCGAGGTTTTTCTGTTTCAAAAGAAGCAACCGCAGATCCTCTTTCAATTGAAATATTATAAATTCCATCTGCTAATGTCAATTCATAATCAAAATTTTCTTTATGAGCTAATCTCGCTGCAACATCCGCAGAAAAATCTGCAGAATTTCCATAAACAAATATCTGCCCGCCATCCAGTTCAGCTTTATAGCCCAAATCTCTGCCAGTTTCAACAACTCTTCTGAGGCTAATTCCATTTGGCAAACGCGCATTTACCATGCAAAAATTATGCACCGCAAAGCTTATAAACTTTACTTTTCAGGTGGTAGTGATAAATTTTCAGCTAATTATAATAATAATTCAGTTTCATAACGATGTTTATAAACTTTCAGTTTTAGTAAAATTTATGAGAAACAGTCGCCACGTAAGAATGATTGTGCCAGTAGAAGATGTTCATGATTTTCATGGAGCTTTTCCACGCCACGGAATCTGGGAGCGCGGTCCAAGAGGAGATGAGCTTGTTGTCTATCTCCCACAGGAAAGTGCGCAGCAAAGTATGGATTTTTTTTCTCAAGGTCTAGAAAATTATAGAGCTCAAAGGCATAGGCCACCATCTGTGCCGATTCCTTATAGAACAGAATCTGTTGCTCTGGAAACTCAGCAACATCCAAATTATTCTCAACAACCAGCCTCACCTTATCCACCGTCACCTTATCCATCGTCACCTTATCCACCGCCATATAATCAGCCGCAACATCCTTTTCCGCAACAGGGAGCTCCTCCGCTCTACCGTTTTCCAGTTTCAACAGGCTGGAAGCCTTGGGTAGGGGCAGGAGCCGGCGCCGGAATTTTAGCACTGATATCTTATGGTGCAGGATACGCCATTGAAGTGGCTTCTCTTGCATCTGGGAACATCAGGACTATGTCAGATCTTTCGTTTATCGTTCTTCTTCCATCCATATGCTGTGGCTTGGGTCTGATTGGCGGTGGCTTAGCTGGCATGCACATTGGAAAAAAATCTTATGAAGATGATTTGAGAAGGGCTGGGTATCCAATAGATAAAGAAAGAGAAGATCGGAGAAGAGAACAATTAAATTTCTGGTTTTCACCTAAAAGCGACTTGAAATCAGTATACCGATCAGAACAGTTGCAGGCGCAACAACCAGGAGGCAGCGCGCCCAAAAAGTAGTTTCAACATTTTATAAACAGAATCCAATAATTCATTGCTATGAAAATTTTTACATCAACCAAAAGAAATTTTCAAAATTTAGGCAAAATGATTTTGCTAATGTTTATCACCGGTGTGCCAATTTTGAATGCAGTGGCTTTTGGATATATAGTTTCATTTATCAGGAAAAAATTATCCAAAGAAATTAGCCCGCTAAAATGGAAAAATTATAAAACCATGCTAATCGACGGGCTTAAATTTTTAGCAATACAATTTGTATATGGCTCTCCGGTTATTATGCTTTTGCTTTTTCTTTATGCAACCGGGGAGATTATAAAATTTGAAAAGAGCCCTTTCTTTTTGTTTATTGTTTATGCATTGCTAACAGTCGTATCTGCTCCTGCAATACTCTATTTTGCACGAACAAAAAATTTCAGGAAAACATTTGATTTGCATGAGATAAAATCTTTTTTGAATTTTAATCTTATTTTAGCATGCGTAAAATCAGGAATTATCACTTTGATAATGAGCTTTATTTTAACTGTTTTTATTGGGGCTGTTGGAGTTTTTGCTGTAATATATTTTTCCATAGCAATGGGAGAATTTGTTAAGTTTGTTGGAAGCATTATTACGCAACCGCCGCCTTTTGTTACGAACATTTTGGTTATTTTAAATTTTGCAGGAACTTTTATTATAGCAGCTTTCGTTAATGGAATCTCTCTCATGGTGTCGCTGATTATCTTCTGGTCTCTTGTTCTGAAGAATTATAGAAAAATTTTTACAAGAAAGAATTAGCTGCCGATTGCGATCCAGTTTATATCTGACGTGGCGACAGCTCCTGTGTTGTCGTAAACCCCAACAACGAATTGTTGTGAGTTTACTCCAACAATTTCACAAAATGTTTTGACCGTCGTCGTTGAACAAACTACAACCGGTGCAGAGCCAAAAGTTTTTCCAAAATTAATAGTTGTTCCTGCAGTTGCAGCTGTTGCTTTTCCTTTTGCCAAAAAATTCACATCACTCAACCCAACAGCCCCGTCCGCAATCCTATCGCCTGTAATAGTTCCTAAAGCGATTTTGTCATTTGTGATTTGAAGGCCCTGAATTTTTGATGTTGTTATTGAATCATCACTTAATTTCGAAATTCCAACAGAACCATCTGCCAAATTTGAATTTGAAACGCATTTCACGCAACTCGCGCTAAGCGCATTTGCCGCAGAAGCAGAGTTTGCGCTAACAGCTGTGTCAGCTGTCGCGGCCCTCAAACTATATGGCGCATAAGAAAGAACAAAATTTGGAGTGAGTTTTTCATTATTCACATAAACTGCAACCTGATATGGCTTGCTGAAATCAACAGAAGCTGGTGGAGTTATCAGCGCGGAAAAAATTCCTTTTTTCACAGGAGCTGCCTGCGGGCCAACAGTTCCCAAAACAGTGCCTGCTGCTGAATCCACAAAATCAAACTTGAGCTGATAATTTCCATCCAAAAGTTTTCCATTCGCATCTGTAAGCTTTCCTTGAATTGAAATTTGTTTTGCTGCAGCTCCCTGCGCGAAAATCTCTGCTGAGAAAACTGCGACAGCAAAAATCACAGCCACTGCAATTAACGCAAAATGATTTTTTCGGCGGGCGGGCATGAATTTTGTTAACATACTGGATTTATAAAGTTTTGTGAACAAGAAAAATTATGGCATCCCCCTCGCGCCGAACTGTGAGAATGGTAGTTCCTCCGGAAGATGTGCAAGATTTTTTAGAGGCGTATCCTGGGCGAATTTCAAGAGGCCGAGATGGAACTTTTTTTGTTTACACTTATCCGGAAAGTGTTGAAGCCTATGCTGCGGGCTTGGAGCAGCATAGAGCCGCGAAGCGTGCGCAACGCCCATTGCAAAGAGCGGCGTGGCAGGCGGCGCAGCAAATTCCGCAATCTTACCAACAACCTGCTTCTCCTTATCCGCAACCTTATGCGCAATATCAGCCGCAGCCTGCACAACAATCTTCATTTTTCGATCAGCCCAGCGACAGGCGGACATTTTTGAAAATTCTTGCAGGCATTGGTATTGGAGGAGTTGCGGCAGCAGCTGGTGTTGGTTTTCTTTTAAATTCTGGAAGGAGGCAGGAACAAGAGAGCAATTCGCTTTCTTACAGCGGCACAATATCAGCAACATCTAAATCTGACTCAAAAGGCGAGTTGGTTTATTATGAGGATTTATGCCACACAGTTGACGAAATTTACAGCCAAACCTCTGGCGCGATTTTGTTTGGAATCATTCTCAATAGAGATAAGAATCCTATATGTTCGCCTACTGAAGGTTTTA
The DNA here is from genome assembly GCA_964601825.1 of uncultured archaeon. Classification (GTDB taxonomy): domain Archaea; phylum Aenigmatarchaeota; class Aenigmatarchaeia; order Aenigmatarchaeales; family JACQIB01; genus DATDSO01. The sequence goes on from CAZROS010000005.1 coordinate 14,666, forward strand.
TGAGTGATAACTTTGCTCTTTTTGAAATGGTTGTTGGGAGGGAATATCATGTAGATAATTGGGGAGGAAAGTTTTCTGCAGAACAAATTTTCAACAAGGCTATAATGGGAAGAAAAGCCACTCTCAGGAAAGGTGAGTTAATAGATGCTGGCACGCATTCCTATTTTTTGGATAAGGTTGAATTTATAGATAAATAAACAAAGCTTAAAAACTTTCAGTTTCAATTTATTTCATGCACTTTGACAAGATGCTTGACTTAGCTGAAGAGCGCGCGCTTGCAAAAGGCACAAGCGTTTTTTATGAGATGGAAAAAATTCCGGGATATTCTGGAGATTTGAAAAATTATCACGCAACTCTTTCGGCTGCAGTTGGCGAGGGTTTAGTTAGCATGGATGTGAGCGGCTCGCCGAATGCAACAGAGTTCGCGCGTGAGCAAATAAAAAAAGAAAGCAATGCGCGCGTTGCCGGAAGCTTTTATTCGGACCAGCGCGGATATTTTTCTTTGCGCGGATTTTTTGGAGAAAGAAAACCCCGAACAAAAGAACTTCTGGAAGAGCTTGATGTTTATGGATTAAATCAGCCAAGCACTTTAAGGAAAATTGCAGCAGGAGCTGCTGTGGGAATTTTTGCTGCTGCTGCAGGAGCTGCGATGCTGGCAGATCATGACGCCGAGGCTCAAACCACTCCCAACATGGAGAAAATTGTTGAAGAGTCCTCTATAGAAGCAATGAAAATTTCACCAGACGGAACTAAATTGGCTTATGGTGTTGGAGGTGTTTTGAAAGAAATTAATCTCAGAACAAGCAATGTCACAACAATTGACACGAATAACTATGAAGGCTTTGTAAACTATATGTTTTCTTATTCAGATTCCGGAAATTTGGTTTATACTGATATAGAAAATCAAACGTCTAGCAAATTAAAAATTATTACACCTACAGGAACGCGCACTTTAGTTTCATCTGAAGAGGGTATTTTAAAATTTCCGAGCTATACTGGAAGCACGCTCGTTTACTTGGTTTCTTTTAACCCAAGCTTAAGTGATGAACCAGAAAAACTTTTTTTGAAGCAAGGTAGTGGAGATTCTGTAATTTTGGCTTCAAGCCAAGGAGTAGGAAACGTAAAAACAAACAAAGATGGATCAAAAATAGGATTCATGGACGGCGCTATTTTTAAAATTGCAGACCTCGACGGCTCCAATCAAACAATATCAGAGGGGGCGCGCCAATACTCTTACGACTTTGGTAATGGAAAGATAGCTTGGGCGGAAACAAGGAGAGAGTTCTTTCTTTCTGATACAGATATAAGCTTTTACATATCAGATGAAGATGTTATTAGTAATAAAAAAGTAGGAGAATTTTCTGTTTCGGAATTTTCTACCACCTTCTTGAATGATGTGGAGTGGGCCAGCAGCTCAAAAATTTCATATGTTTACAAAGGGAGCATATTTTCAAGGGGCATATCTGAATATAGCTCAAGCTCTATTTTGGTTGATGATGAAAGCCTGTATATAAAAGATCATGAGTGGGTCGGAAACAAACTCTTCTTTTTGGCGAGCACTATAGGGTCTTATGAAGGTCCGAATTATATCTACATGATAGACTCCAAAATACCTGCCGGCGGTGTAACGCCTTCTTTAGATAAAATACCTCCAACAATTTTATCAGTGAAAAAAGAATTTGGCAGCGGAGGATTTTTAAATGTAGACGCAGAAATTGCTGACAATGTTGGAGTAAACAGCGCTTATGTTATTTTTAATACAGAAGAGCGCCAGCCGCTTCTCAAACACGTTCAAAGTGGAAAGGAAATTTACAGCGGCACTTTTAAAATTTCTGACAGCGACAAATCGTTCAAAGTTTATGCAGATGACAAAGCCGGAAATGTGGGCTCGAGCTCTTCGATATTTCTTAGGGCCACGCCAGAGCCAGACAATGAAATAAGTTCAAGCAGTGCTGATAGGTTTTCTTTCGTCCCATATCTTGCAATTGGCTTGGCTGGCGCTGGCGCAGCAGGTGCAGGAGTTTATTTTTTTAGAAAAAGGCAAAGGGAAAATAAGAGATTTGCAACAATGTATGATAGTCCTGTAATTTCTGCACCATCTTATCCTCCTCCGCAACCTGCTTCTTTTACTCCATCAACTCCTGCTCAACCACAACCGAAAAATCGGCCGCCTCCTGTTCCATATAATTATAGAAGGGAATCTGCTGCTCTAGTTGTTTCGCAACCACCTCCTGCTAATTTTAGTAATCATCATGGCCCTCCGAGAATTGTTTCGCAAACTGCAGCTGCTCCTGCTCCGTCGCCAGCTCCTCTTATCAGAAGCATTTCTCCGCCGCAGCCAATTATGCAGCCACCTGTTCCTGCGCCAAGAATTGTTCAAATGCCAATCCGCTTCGAAGCTGTTGATGATTTCGCGGAGTTTTATGGAGTAAGACCACAAGAAGGAAAAAACGGATTTTTTATTCTCGCCAAGTCGGATGATATACCTCAAATAAAAGAAGACTTCCAAAGATTTCAGCGGAAAAAGTTTGGCTGGTAATGCTTATAACTTCTAAAAAAACTAAATTCTGATGCAAGATAAAATTCCTGAAGCTGAAAGCAGGCGGGCTGATTTGGGATGGGAGTATGAAAATTATTTGCGCATTTACTCCAATCATTTTCCGCGCAAGCCTGTTATGCGTCGGACTTCTTTTCACGGACTTGAGTATGCTGCTGAATTTCACCACAATCTTGCGCGGGCTTTTTCCGGCAGTTCTGATAAAACACATTCCACTCTTGCGCATTATGAAACCGCGCTTGAGCTTACTCAGAACCCACAAGTCAAAAAAGATTTTTTTGATTTTCTCTATAAAACTCCAAGCATGGAAAATTTTGGCTATAAATTTTTCTGCGCGCAAGATGTGGAAGATCCTAACTCAAAAGGCTGCGGCGCAAGAGTTAAAACAGATGCGAATTATTGCTGGAATTGCAGAGAGCCTTTTGCGGGATTTTTGCAGCCCCAGCAGAAAATTGTTTATGCGCAGCCAGCAAAACCTTCGCGCCTTAGAAAAGCAGGAGCCGCGGCTGCGGGCATAGCAATTTCAGCAGGCTGGTATTTTTCCACAATGGCTGCTGCGGATTATTTTGAACAAATCCCAAATTTAAGCGCACCTGCTTTAGCTACCAGAGTAGTTGCAGTGCCCGCTCCACTTGTTGGCCATTTAGTTTACAAAATTTTGAGGAGAGGCCGCTAAAAATTTATTTCGCTTCCAGAATTTCTAGAACATCTATATCGTCAATTTGCGTTGTTCCATTGTATGCTCCTGCTAAATATTCAGAAACGCGCGAACCAGTTTTTCTGCCTTTGACTTTTATTCTTCCGGGGCGCGCCTGGTAGATATCTTCATCAGTCAGCATCTTCCCTTTGTATGGAAATCTGCGCCCGCTTTCAAAAATAAGTTCCTGCGCATAGTTAGTTCCAGATTTGGTTTTTTGTTTACTTGTAATTGCAGCTAAATATCCCGAATGGTATCCACGAATATCGGACTGCTCGCCCCATATTGGAGAGTCTCCGCCGGCAATACCGATTTCTCCTCTATCAGTTTCAGGAGTAATGGGAGAGTAAGTTCTTTGCGGTGGTTTCGCAACTGAATATCCGCTCGGCAGCGACAGCACATCTCCGATATTTTTCAGCGCATCTCCTAAAAATTTTTGCGTTAGCGCAAGAAGGCCGCCCAAAGTAATAAGAATACCAAATTCTCTTCGAGTTATTTTCTCTGCATCTTCAACCGTTGCTTGAAGTCTTTGAGGAAGCGTGAACAGCTCTGTAATTTTCAAGCTAATTCCCCCAGTAGAATCGGACTGATGGCGCACAGTTTCGCTGAAAATTTTTGCGCCAGATTGGCCATCGACAAGTCTTCCTAATGCCTCTTTCTCAACACCACCGAAATCTGTTTTTTCAGGACTTAAGATAGGAGGTATTGATTGAGCAGCATTTAACCAGTCTTGCATGTGTGTAGGCTCCATGTACGGCTGTTGAGGTTGAGAAATATTTTGCGGCGGCTCTGGAGATTTTTTCGCAATAAAAATCACCTACCCGTCCCAATTAATTTTTTTAATATAACCCTTTCTTTTCAGCCAGTTAGCCTGCGTTCTTGTGTATTTCCACTGAATGTCCCCGCGCTCTTTTTCCTGAACAATCCAAGGAGTAA
>CAZROS010000006.1:0-18764 GCA_964601825.1 uncultured archaeon
AAATCCAGACCGGCGATGTGTGCGACTACTACCACAAAATTTGCAGCCGCTACGGACTGAAGCCTCTGACTCAAAGAAGAATTTCAGATTTGATTGCAGAGTTTGATTTATTCGGGATAATTTCCACAAAAGTTATTTCCAGAGGAAGATACGGCAGGACGCGCGTGATTTCCCTCTCGCTTGATGAGAGCTTGATTAAAAAAGTTTATGGGGTGCTGGGGGAGGTGTTTTACTGAGGATTTACTGATCAAAAAGCCCAGATCTCATCATACGAGATTTTTGCTAGTTCCTCATGCCTCTTTTTAATTTCTTCTCCGCCCCATTTGTAATTTGTATCAATTAATTTTTTTGCTATCTCTTTAGTTATTGCAATTTCAGATTTTTTCAATATTTGCGCTTTATCTTTCATTGATTTGTTTCCAGCACGTGAGTTTGTCTTTTTATGCACTAATGTAAGGTTTCCCAACAAGTCAACAAAATCTTTTATCTGACTTTTATCGATTTTCCATTCCTTATTAGGTTTTTGTGGAAGCAGGTGTTCGATATTAACATTATCAAAATCGATTTTATACTCACCTGAAGATTTGTTATCATTTATCCTTGAAAGAATATACTTTATCATTACTCTCTTCCTCTCAGTATTTTGATATGCAATATCCATAAAACTAGCATTGAACTGTTCAAATTTAGGATTAAGATCTTTAAGTTCTTTTTCTAGCGAGGAAAATAAAAACTGGACTCTTTTAGGAATATTTTTTGGTGTCAAATCATTAACAGCTTGGTTGATATCCCTAGCATAACGAGAGTAGACCTTCTCAAACTTGTTTGATGGCAAGTTAGATACATAAGAGTAGTTGAAAGTAAATCTTTCAACAAGATTAAATATTCTTGTTGGGTCTGTTCCAATTTTATCCAGATTTTTTAAGATGCTCATGAACAATACATAGCATTGACTAACGTTCATAAATTTTATACCCATAAGCGATTTTTGAATCTTGCTACCATTCTTAACATCTTTCCAATCATCTGGATCGCCTACTATAAGTTTATTATAAATTTTTGAAGCAATAACGAGATCATCCAGGAATTTTTCATAATCACTGTCTTTCTTATTAGTTTGCTTTATCTCTTTGAATAATTTCTTTTCGGAAACAAATGTATGATTAGCTAGCCAGTAGTATCTTAAAAATCTTGTTATTTCAGTATTGGTTTCTATGACATTTTCTTCTATAGTTCTCCATTTTTCTTTTACAACATCTCTCTTAGCGTCCTTTAGCTTTATTTTTTTAAAAATAAGATTTTTAAGGAGATCTGCTACTGATAATTCCGCCCCACGCGCATTCACGCTTTCGAATATTTGATAAGCGTCGTCCTCATTTTTTATTTCAATTTGTATAATTTTTATAGCACAAATCTTTTTAATCAAACTTCCTATAAATTCAATTTTTTTATTAGTACTATCAAACTGCTTAAGCTCATCCCAGACCTTCTCTCTTAGCAAGGTGTAGTTTTTCTTTATGCGGTTTTCCTCATCAGTTTTTGTATCGCTATTGATTATATCAGACTCTGTAGTTTGGATAAATTTTTTAAAATACGGTTCAGTTGAATCTCCAGGCAGAATTCTAAAAGTTTGATCACCTTTAATGACATCTTCGAGCGCAATATACGTAGTTTGAATTCTATGAGAAAATCCGCTGTCTCCAAGTTCTTTGGCAACATCCCTCAGAACAGACATAAAAATAGTAATTGTTAGTAATCTTTGCTGACCATCTATAACATCTACAAAGCCGTCTTCGTTAAAACTTTCAAAATTAAAAACTAGGGAACCCATAAAATACGAACCTATAGCAGCATCAATGTCATTCCAAAAATCAGTGATATGATCTTCGTTCCACGTGTAAGGTCTCTGATATCTAGGAACCCTATATTTTTGTCCAGAAAATATTTCACCAATAGCTTTATCTTTGGCTGTAAAATTTATCTGATCAGTCGGATTAGGCATGAATTTAATATCATTAATAGATTTAAAAATCCAATTTTTTCAAATGTTTGTAAGTGAAAGTAAATACAAGTAACCGATAAATAAACTTATTTATCCTTTCCCTGCGCAAACTTCTAATGCCCCAGCTACAAAAACTTCTGTCAGCCGGCTACTTGATTGAGCCCGGGCTTGAGAATGAAATTGAAAAGCTTTCGGACTCGCAGATAAATTTTCTCGCAAGCCTGAAGCGCAAGCCTTTCATGCTCACGAAAAAAACAATTGAATCAGCGGCAAACCCAAAAATAAAAATTGCCGAGCGCGTTCCATCGCAAAAAAGAAGCATTCAGGATTTTGTGAATGCCTACAACCAGCGCTACTCAACTTTGAGAGATGCGCTTGCTAAAAACTCAGAGCTGAAAAATTTGGTTTCAATTGGCTCTGCAGGCGATGGGGAAATTTCTGTAATCGGAATGGTCCGCGACAAAACAGAATCCGGCAGTGAAGTTTTGCTTGAGCTCGAGGACCCGAGCGGAACAATAAAAGCGAAAATTTCCGCTAATGAAAAAGCAAAAACAATTTTGCTTGATGAAGTTATCGGAGCGCATGGATTTTGCTCAAACAAAATTTTAACAGCTCAGGAAATTTTCTGGCCAGACATTCCACTAAGAGAAACAAAAAAAGCTGAATCCCCTGCAATAGTTTTAATTGCTCCAACAGCAGCAGCCCTGCAGAAGTTTTTCTCAAACCAAATTTTCAATTATTCAATTTGCTTTGAGCCTGCGCAAGTCCCTTTGAAAATCGGCTTCCTGGGCTTAACAACAAGCTCTCCGGTTTCTGCGGAAATTGCGGGCTTAAATTTTCTGATTTCCCCTGCAAGCACAGAAAAACTTTCAGAGCAATTAATGCTTCCAGAAAGCCAAATCCTTGAAGAATTCCTCAGGCGCAGAAATTTGCACGGGCACGGCGCAGTCTGGGAGCAGTTGATTGAAAACATTCCGGATGTTTTTATCGCGCGCGTTTCAAAAGAAAGCATTGCGCAGAATTACAAAGGAACTTTATTGATTGGACTTGGCGCCGGCGAGTGCGTGCTTTTGGATTTGCAGACGAGAGAGGCGGAGATTTTGAAAGTGTAAGTCTTATCTTCTAGTGAACAGAAACGCTTTTATATCTGCAGCTGAAATAAATCACAACTTCTTTGCTCTTGTGATTAAATGCCAAATGGAAAAACTCTCATGCAGGTTTTTGACGCAGACTATGTTGTCTTGAACAGCAAGCCAATCGTGCGCCTGTTCGGGAAAACAGAAACCGGCGGAACAGTATGCACGGTTTTTGACAAATTCTTTCCATATTTTTATGTCCAATGCCCAGAGGAGAAATTTCCGGAAATAATTTCAGAATTAAAAAAAGAAAGAGTGGTTGAAGTTTTTGACAGGAAAACCGGCAGAAGGCTAATGCAAAAAAAATCTTATGACGTAAAGCCAGAACCGGCAGAAAGATTTCTTCCAATTGGTTATGGCCCGCAGGTAAAACTTCTAAAAGTAATTGGCAAAGATCCGAGCGAAGTTCCGGAGATGAGAGAGATTGTAAGCAAAATGGGCCACAAAGTTTTCGAGGCAGACATTCTTTTCAAATACAGATTCATGGTTGACAATTTTATCAAGGGAATGAACTGGGTTGAGGTTGAAGGAAAAACAATCACCACAGGCACAATCAAATGCCCGACAATCCAAGCGGAAAGTTTCAAGCCAGTTGAGATTCTGAAAAACGCTCCGTTCAAATATTTGGCTCTGGACATTGAAACACTTTCCCCAGAGGGAAAGGCAATTGAAATGGGCCGCGACCCGATAATAATGATTTCTTTAATGTTCAGCCCAGACTACCGCGGGAAAAAAACTCAAGTTCTTTTAGCAAAAAACATTTCAGGCCAAGACCCAGACACAGTTTGCTGCTCAAACGAAGAGGAAATGCTGAAAAAACTTTTGGACATTATAAAAGATTTTGATCCAGATTTTCTAATCGGCTACAACATAAACAACTTTGACATTCCATACATTGATGGCCGCATGCGCGCTTTCAATATTCAAAGAGATTTTTCCCGCGCAGACAAATCTCTGATTTCAAAAAAAGGAAATCTCGGCTATTCAAATTCAATTTTAGGAAGAGTTATTGTTGACCCGTATGAAATTATCAAGCGCGATGTTTACCTGCATTTCAAGAGATACGACCTCGGAACAATCGGCCGCGAAATGTTAGGAATAGAAAAGCTTGATGTGGGCGGCCCTAAAGGAATAAATGAATGCTGGCGCAGCGGGCCCGAAAGCGTGAAAAAATTAGTGACCTACGCTAGAAGGGACAGCGAGCTTGCTATGAAATTAGTTTTGGAAAAAGGCTTGATAGATAAATTTTTTGAGATTGCAAAACTTTCCGGACTGCTTTTGCAGGATTGTTTCGCAGGCCAGTCGCAGAGAATTGAATGCATGGTTCTGCATGAATTCAGAGACAGGAAATTTGTTTTGCCTCCTAAGCCCGATGCAATTGAATCAGAAAAAAGAAGAGCTGAAAGAGAAAAACATGGATTAAAAGGTGCGACTGTTCTTGAGCCTGTTGTAGGATTGCATGCGGACGGATGCATTCTTGTTTTGGATTTCACTTCCCTATACCCCTCAATAATTCGCGTGTTCAATATTTGCCCGACAACTCTTTTGCTTTCTGACGAGGAACTTCCAAACAACAAATCTCCGATTAATGCAAAATTTGTAAAACCAGAAGTGCGCCAAGGAATTTTGCCAAAACTTTTAAAATTCTTAATGGAAGCGCGCGCGGCCGCGCGCAAGCAATATAAATTGGAAACAAATCCAGAGACCCGCAGAATTCTGGACGCAAAACAAGGCGCGCTGAAAATTCTCGCAAATTCTATTTACGGCTACACAGGCTATGCGCGAGCGCGCTTGTATGTGCCGGAAGTTGCAGGCTCAATAACCGGCTACGGCCGGGAAAATATTTTGCGCACAACAGAGCTGATAGAAAAAACCTACAAAACAAAAATTGTTTACGGAGACAGCATAACAAAGGACAGATTTATCACTATAATGAACAGAGATGGAATAGTTGTAATAAAAAACATTGAAGAGCTGTTTACGGAAAACAAAGACAAAACTGGATTTGCAAGAGGCAAACAATTTATAAATTTGAAAGGCTACAAAGCGTTGACACTAAATCCTAAAACAAGAAAAACAGAGTGGATGCCAATAAAACAAATAATCAGGCATAAAACAAAAAAGAAAATATTTCGCGTGAACCAAAAATTCGGCGAGACTATTGCAACAGAAGACCACTCAATTATAACAGAAAATAATGGAAAGCTCGGAGAAACAACTCCACAGAATATGTCCGGCAGAAAAATGATAAGGGTTAAAAATATTCCAGAACTAAAGCAAATAAAATCCATTGATTTATTAGAGATTTTGTCAAAATACAAAAACAAATTAATCTACAAGAAAAGGGAAAAAATATCTTCTATTCGAGATGAGGGCGGATGGCTTGCTTTTGGATGGACTAACAGAAAGAATCCGATTAAAATAAAAAGAATAATAAAGTCTAATGAGGACATAGAATCTTTATGCAGGCTTGTTGGCGCATTTATAGCCGAGGGCAGCTCCTCCACGCCAGAAACCACAGAGTCGCGGTATGGAGCAAGCATAGCCTGCTCTGATGTGAAATGGCTGGAACAGCTAAGAGAGGATTATTTGAAAATTTTCAAGAATGCCAAAGCAAGCATAATAAAATCAACAAAGAAAAAAAGAATTCTAACTTATGAAAACAGCCGCGGGAAAAAAACAATTGAATATACGGACGGCACGCACAAACTGCAGATGATAAATGGGCTGTCTGCTGTTTTCTTTAAAATGCTTTGCGGGCAAAAATCTCATGGAAAGAAAATTCCGGAATTTGTATATCACATTCCCAAAAAATACCAGAAAATTGTTTTGGACAATATGATAAAAGGAGATGGCTCGAGATTATTTATGAACATGAGATTGGGATATTCTGAAAAATATAAACAGAACAATTTCAGATACGAAACCCGTTCCTTGCATTTGATAAGCGGACTTTCTTTCCTGCTTAGCCTGTTTGGGCAGAATTATACAATAAGATTTAGGCCAGCCAAGAAAACGTATATTCTTTCAACAATCACAAAAAATAACTCAAATACACAAACGAAAATAACCAAGGAGAATTATGGTGGCTATGTTTACGATTTGAATATTAAAGGAAGCCACATGTTTGTTGACAGCTGCGGGCAAATACTGCTCCACAACACAGACTCTTTATTTTTGAAAACAGAAATAAATGATTTGGATCGCGCGCAGGCTCTGGGAGAGGAAATAGCCGGTTTTGTTACAAAAAATCTTCCTGGCTTGGAATTGAAGTTCGAAAAAATTTTCAAATCATTTCTGATTCTTACAAAGAAAAGATATGCTGGCTGGAGCTTTGAGAAAGACCAAGGCAAATGGAAAATAAAAATCGACATGAAAGGAATTGAAACTGTAAGGAGAGACTGGTGCGGGCTTGTAGGTGAAACAATGAATGAGGTTTTGAAAATTATTTTAACAGAGCAGGATGTAAAAAAAGCAACAGCTTTTGCACGCCAGATTATAAAAGACCTGCAGGCAGGAAAAATTCCTGTTGAGAAACTGACAGTTGTGAAAGGAATTTCAAAATCAATTGAAAGCTACGGCGGGCTGAACAAATCTGGCGGGAAAATTTCCGCGCCTGCTCATGTGCAGCTCGCGAAAAAATTAATTGCCCGCGACCCCTCGCGAGGCTCAATGGTTGGCGAGCGGATTCAGTATGTAATTATCAAAGGAAACCAAATGCTTTCTCTGCGCGCAGAAGATCCAGATTATGTCCGCGAGAAAGGCTTGGAAATCGATGGATCCTACTACATTGACAACCAGCTTCTGCCGCCGCTTGAAAGAATTTTTGAAGCCTGTGGAATCGCAAAATCAGAATTGATTGAAGGCAGCAAACAAAAAAGTTTATTTGAAATGGCAAACGGAAAAAATGTTTCTCCGGAGCAAATGGTTCTGCAAAATTTTGACGGAGTTGTTTGCAAAAACTGCTCTTGGACTTTTCGCAGGCCGCCGCTTGTCGGGCACTGCCCTTCCTGCTCTGGCACGCTTTATTTTTCTTCTAATGGAAGCATGGGGAAGTTTTTGGCTGTTAGTTAGAATTATTTTTTCAAGTACTTGTGCTCTTTGGCGAGTTTTATGAGAAAATCTTTATTCTCTTCAATAGACTTCATTGCGATTCTCATTACATTTTTTCTAACCATAATATCACTTTGAATTTTTCTTTAGCCATGCAATAGATTTTTCAGCATCCAATTTACCTTCTGATATCTCATGCAAAGCCTTCCACAAATCTTCTTTTGTAGCTATTAATGATTTGCCGTTCAACCTTAAAAACACATCCAAACATTCGAATGCGGTTCTCTTGTTGCCATCCACAAAAGGATGGCCTGTCAAAATGCCGTAGAATAAAATCTCAATGGCTCTATACAGGTCTTTTGGAATTTCCGACTGTGAAACAAGAAAGTCCAGATTCCCAAGAGAGAGCACACCGCTGTGGCCACCGGTTTCTTCAATAATCTTATTATGGATTTCAACAATCTCATCTGTTGTCAGGTAAATAATTTTCATGAAACTATTGATATTTCCCAAATTATAAACCTACTGTGGCGGCATGTACAAATATTTCAGAATTTCACGCGCTTTATAGAAACTGAAAAACTTTACTGCATGAGGAAATTTTTCTTTCAGCAAAGCCATAAATTTTTCAAACTCATCTGCTCTTTTAACTTCCAAGTCAAACTCCAAATCCGAGCCGCCAAAAGTTATGTCCTCGTAAACAACATTAGGGTGGAATTTTAGAAACTTTCTGATATTCTCACGCACTGCAATATCGTTTAGCTCAACATCAACCTTGTAGTATTCATAGCCAATCTTGCTCAAATCAATTGTTGCGCGGTAGCCGAGAATTACTTTTTTGTTTTCAAGCGAGCGCATTTTTTTATGGACAGCCGGCGCGGAAATTTTCATTTCTTTCGCAAGCTCAAGCAGGCTAATTTTTCCGTTTGCTGCAATCAGCCGCAGCAATTTTAAATCAGACTCGCTGAGCTGAATTTTTTCTGAACCAATCATAGACTCAGAATAATCTCTCTGCTTTTCTGAGACAAGATAATTTCGCGCGTAATGCGCAAACCCGTAGAAAATTGAAATAGTTTTTTCCTTTATATGGCTCTTGAATTTCTTCAGGAAATTTGTCCACAAGGCGTCAAACTCTTTTATTGAACGCACTAGGAATCCAACTGCCAAATCCCAGCTAGCAGAAGTTTTGTAAACAGTAATTGTGTTTTCTTTCACAAGATAATCTGTAATTTGCTTTTCAATTTTCTCAGTTGAATTTTGCAATTTCAAATAAACTCGCACAAGCGTGTAGCCAAGCTTTGAGAAATCTATTAATGTATAATAGCCTTTCACAATTCCGCTTGCCTCAAGCTTTCTTACTCTATGCAAAACAATATCCCTGCTAACTCTGGCGCGCTTCGCAATTTGCTTTTGAGTTTGCCGGCAGTTCCTATCTAACTCAAATAGGATTTTCGCATCAGTTTTGTCCAAGCTTTCCATACACAATTATTAACATATTAGGGTTATAAAGGTTTGTTCTTGTGTGAGAATATTTACAAGACTACATATACAAGCTGCCATCATTATACAGTAGAGAAAAATTGAGGTGATTAAATGAAACCAAGCGAACAAGATTTTGTTGATATCGGTGATGGAGTGCAGCTAATGAAAGGGCGGCTGAAAGAAAATGGCAGTGATGTTGTTGCAAGCCGCTATCTTGCAATGATTTATCCGCTGAGATATGGTTGCAGAATGGCAACTACAGAAGATCTTTGGAAAGGTTATTTGAAAAGCAAAGAAGTTAGAGAGAGCCTTAATGGTGTGGGAATGGAGTGGACAGCAGATGTTCTTGTTAACAGAGGAACATTAGCGCGCCCAGAAGGAGCCAGAGTTTCTATGGGCGCACGCGGGAAAAATTTGTCATACCTCAAAATTCCAGAACTGATTTCTCTTGGCTTTGCGGTTCCTGAAGATGCTGGCTATGCAACACAAGTTGGAGCAGGATTTCCAGTTGAAGTTGTTAGAATTGATAGAAGAAAAAAAGTAGATGGGCAGTTCTACTTTTGGTGGGGTCCATATGGCGATGGTGTCAAAACAATTGTTGTTGGAAAGCCATACGATTCTCCTGTGATGGATGAATGTTTTGTTGCTTCTGCGAAAAACACAATAGAAGAAGCTGAGTTTCCATTTCGACTAGCCAAAGATTCTAGATTGAATTCTCCTGAAGTTAGAAAAGCGGACGAGCCTAAAAGTGAATGAAAATGACACTACAAATTCAACAACCAACACAAAAAGATTTCATACAAGTTGGGCGAGTTGAAATCATGAAAGATAATGTCAGGCTTCAGGATGGCAGCTACGCTCTCGCAGATCATTATGACGCAATAAAATTTGCATCACAGTATGGCTTAAGGCTTCCGTATGTAGATGATTTATGGAGAGGCTATCAAGTCAGCCGTGCCATAAAGAAAAGCATGAAGCAGTTAGCTCTCAAATCTGGCGAGTGGTCGGGTGAAGTTATTTTGAGAGAAGATTGCTTAGCGCGCCCAAGAAAAGCTAAATATTTTGATGGAGAGAAAATGTATACTGATGTGGAAATTTTTTATCTAGAACCAAAAGTTTGTGAGGACGATGGTTATGCATATGAGCTAAATAGATTTGCTATTCCAACCAAATTAACTCCACGCCCGCACATCATGAGGAAAGGTTTTCCATATTGGTGGAGCTCTGGATCGGGTGCTATAACGATTTCCTATACAGAAGAAATTGACAACCAATTGGAAAGCTTTGTTGCAGGAGTGACAGTGAATGAAGACAATCAACAAGCTTTTCGTTTTGTTCGGGATGCGCCCCCGAAGTTTAGACGACCGGAAAAACTGCCTGAAATTTAGAATCCAGCAAAAAACAAAATCGTTGGCAGAATCAAGCAGCCCATTGCATGGCTTCTTTTTATTCCAGACAAATTTGCAACAAGCCCAATTGCCAATGCTGTCAGAGAAACAAAAATTCCAACTACTCCAGTAAAAACAAAAACCAGCACAAGAATGAAAACAAAAACCGCCATGGATAATCTGGGATAGAAAACGCGCCGCATGAAAAACAAAGCGCGGCGCGCAAGCAGTGTTGTTATCGCAGCTCCGGCAACTGCTGAAAGCAAAATCACCCCAATGAAAATTAAAATTTCTGTTGAGCCGACAGGCATTAATTTTTCCACAGCAACGGCAATACCGCTTCTTGGCCGCGAGATTAGAAACAGCGCAAACAAGGAATAAATAAAATCAGCCATGTTCACAGAGCCGATTGAAATCAAAAACTTTCTGCTGGAAATTTCCGGAGAAAGCCTTTGGCTTCCGACAGCTTCCTGCGCAATCAAAGTCGCCTGCGCATTTCCAACTCCTGGCAAAAGCCCTGCAATTATTCCAGCAAGCGAGCCTATGCTGACAGCAGAAGCAATTGTTCGCTTTTTCAGTTTTTCTGTTTCAAAGGAAAAATTTTCAGGAAACTTTGTTTTCTGCTGGAAGGAAAGCAAAAGCATTGGCAGGCCGAACAGGCCCGCGAGCAAAGGAAAAAGAAAATCATTTGGATAATTGTTTAGAACAATTAATCCAAGCGCCCCGCTGAGCGCGAAAACCAAAACAGCAAGAAACATTTGCCGCAAGGATTTTTCAGAAAAAACCATATACACGACAACAAAAGAAAGAATCCAAAAAAGATTTGGATGCACAATATCGTAAATATCAGGAATGAAAAACGTGAACAGCGGAAGAGTTGCAACTGCAAAAACTGCCCCAAAGAAATTTCCAACTACAGTTAGCCTAATAGCTTCATAGCCTCTGCCTTGCAAAAGCAATCGGTGGCCCGGCAGAACTGAAAGAGCTGAGGAGTCCTCTGGCGCGCCAAGCAAAATTGATGGAATGTAATTCACAAAAGAATTCACAACAGCTGCTGTTATCAAAATAATTGCCGCTGGCAAAGGCTCAAACAAAAAGCTCGCGCCCAAAATTATTGGAATGAAATTATTTTGGTGCAGCCCTGGGATTAGGCCAGCGAGGACTCCGAGCGCTGTACCGATTGCAAATGCGAATATTAATTCGAGCATAAACTCACAATAAAATCATGAAAAAGGTGAGGTATAATGGAACGTGCGAAACCAAACAGAAACCATGAGAAACCACAAATTTTTTTTCGGTTTATTAATTGCAAAATACAAATTTATTTCATGTCCGACAAAAATCTTTTCGCGCTCCTGCGAAAGCTTTCAAAAACCCTTCCGCATTTTCCCGATGGAAGAATTAATTACAGCCACGCGAAAATTGCGCCTGTGATAAACTGCACAGTTATTTGCAAAGGAAAAGTCCTTCTGCTGAAGCGCAGCAGAAAAGTCAGAAGCTACAAAGGGAAGTGGAATACAATAGGCGGATACTTGGACGAGCTCAAATCTGCAAGGGAAAAAGCTCTTGAAGAAATCAAAGAGGAGCTGGGAATAGAAAAGGAAAATGTAAAAAGAATAAAAGTTTTCAAATCATTCCGAGTTGCTGACAAGAAAATTAAAAAAGTTTGGATTGTTTTTCCTGTGCTTGCCGAGCTGAAAAGCATGGGAAAAATAAAGCTTGACTGGGAGCACACGAGCTATAAATGGGCAAAGCCGGAAGAAATAAAAAGGTTCAATACAATTCCAAATCTGCACAAAGCTGTAAATAAAATGCTTGCGAAGTGAGAATATGTTCCCAAAAATCGACCCGAAGCAAATGGAAAAAATGATGAAGCAGATGGGCATGCAGACAGAGAATATTGATGCAGTTGAAGTTGTGATACGCATGCCTGAAAAAGAAATTATTATAAGCGAGCCGAGCGTTTCAAAAATAAAAATGGGCGGGCAGGAAACTTTTCAGATTGTTGGAAATGTTTCCGAAAGAGCTGCGCAGAAATTTTCTTTGGATGATGTGAAAACAGTTTGCGGCCAGACCGGAATTTCTGAAGCTGAAGCAAGAAAAGCTCTGGAAGAATCTGGCGGAGATTTGGCTGAGGCGATCATGAAGCTGAAGAAGTAGATTTTTCTTCCGCACTTTCAAAAATCTTTTCAGCAATTTTTGAGAATGCAGGCCTTGTGACAAAAATTCCGATCAGGACTCCGAGAATTGTTGTAATCGCAAATCCGCGCATGACTCCGATTCCAATAATCATAAGCGGAAGCATTGCTGCAATCACAGTTGAGGCAGAGCCAAAAATCATAAAGAACGCGCGCTTGAGCTTTTGCTTGAAAGTTAATGCTTGCGCGCTCGCTCCAGCAAGCAGCTCATCAATAATAAAAATCTGCGCATCAACTCCAGTTCCAACAGTTGCGATTATTCCTGCAATAGAAGCTAAATCAATTGTCCAGCCAATCAGGCTAGCTGCGCCGAAAATTATTACAACTTCTGAAAGAGTTGTAAGAATAACAGGCAAAACAATTTTCATTTTTCTATATCTCGCAAAAATTACAGCAGAAACCGCAAGCGCTGCAACAAATCCAGCAAGCGCAGCCGAGTAAACAAATCCCTGCCCGAGAGTTGCGGAAATCTGGTCAACTCGGACAATATTCACTTTTACTGGAAGCGCTCCAGACTGCAAAATGCTTTGTAAAGTTAATTTTTCAGTTGTTGCTTCTTTCTGAGTTGGCCTGCTGCCAGAAATCAGAGGTTCTGTTATTGCCTGTCCTGCAAGTGATTTCGCAATATTCAAATCAGTAATAACCTTGTCATCCAAAAGCAAAATTATTTTATCCTCAATATATCCAGGATTCTGTATATCTGAAGGCGAGTCTTTTGTTGCAGCAGCGAATTTCTCTGCAGCTTCTTTTGTGATGAAAACCTGAAAATCAAATTCCCAGCGGTTGGTCTGCCGGAAAACTCTTGAAACGCAAAATCCTTGTTGGTCCTGTATGCAGACTGATTTTATGTCAGGGCTTGTGAAAACATCTGCATATAATTCAGCAGAATTTTCAGTTACATTCAGAACTTCAAAATTTATTCCATCAAGTGCGAAGCTTTCATTCACTCTATATTCCGCGCCTTCAACATCAAGCGTACCATTAGAATAAGTTAAAGTCCTGTTAAGCAATTTTATTTTTCCATCTGAAAACTTCAGGCTCTTTGAAATTTTTCCCTCGAATTTTCCCTGACGCGCAAGCAAATCTTCAATATCCGAAAGCGCGCCGGAAGTTTCAATCTGCACATAGCTTTTTCCGGAAACATCTTTCACAGCTTGAAAGCGCGCTTCCTTCAAGCCGAAAACGTTTATGCGCGTCTGCAAAGTTCCAAGAATTTGCTGAATCTCAGCACTGCTGACATTCCCCTCTGGCTCAAGCAAAACGCGCGTGCCCCCAACCAAGTCCATCCCGAATTTCAGCCTGCCTTTTTCTGGCGCAGCAAATTTTATTTTCAAGCCAGCTGCTTCAATATTCACAAGATCAAGCTTTCCATTATGCGTGAAGCGCAAAGTTCCTGTGTAATTTTCAAACTCCTGCAAGTCCAGAGGGCTTGAAATTGTTTTTTCATTCACCCATTCAATTGTTTCCCCCGCAGAAATTTTCCCGTAGAATGGCGAGTCTGCTGAAACGCTTACAACGAGCGCGCCAGTTTTTCCTGTAGGCAAAATTAAAATTACAGAAATAATCAGAAGAATTATATACAGAAGAATTCTCCAATCCCTGAAAATTTTAGTATCCATTAAATCACCCCTTTCTTTTGCAAATAAATTTGCAATAGGCCCACATTCAAAATCCATGTGTTCATGACATCAGCAATGAGCCCGATAGTGAGCACAGAAGCGATTTGCGAAAGCACAGTTGATGAGCCCATTAGAAACAGCGCGATCATGGAAGCAATCGCCGCTGCTGTCATTGTCAATCCGGTTTTTCTGGAGTTGCGAACTTTTTCATTGAACTCGCCAGAATCTTTCAGCACGCGCGCTGTGAGGAGAATATTTGTGTCCACGCTGTAGCCAATAAGCAAAAGCAAAGCAGCGAAAGTTGCAAGCGAAAGCTCAATTCCGAAAATTTGCGAGACTGTGAATGCTTCAACAATATCTGCGAAACCTGCAAGCACAACATACAAGCTCGGCATTGGCTGGCGGAAGATTACAAAAATTGTCGCAGCCATTAGCGCAAAAGCAATAATCAAAACAAACTGCGCCTGCGAGAAAAAAGTTTTTCCAAGTTCAGAGCCAATTGTTTGAACAGAATAACCAGAGTAAGAAACGCCGGATTTTTCTAACGCTGATAAAATTTCTTTCACATCAGAATTTTCAGGCGCGTTAATTATTGTTGACCAGCCCGAAACTCCTTTTGCTGTGCGCACGCGCGCGTTGAATCCTGTTAATGCAGATTCAATATTTTTTGCGTTCAGCTCGTCTGCGCTTTCAAGAACAACCTGCGTGCCTCCTTTCAAGTCAATGTCCAATTTAATATTTCCTGTGTATCCTGCCCATGCCACAAAGCCGATAGCTAAAATAAAAATCGCAATCGGCAGGAGCATGAGAGTTTTGTAATTCAAATTCATATGGACAATAAAATCTTAACATTAATAAACCTTTCAGCTGCAGGCTTTTCATGCGAATAGGAATAGTTGGGTGCAGCATAAACGGAGGCTATCTGGCTTACAAGCTCGCTGGCGCAGGGCATGAGGTTTCGGTTTTTGAGCGCAAGGATAAAATTGGAAACAAGCCATGCTCAGGATTAATTTCTGAAAGGCTGTGGAAATTTATTCCAAAAGATGAGAGCCTTGTTGAAAACATAATTGATTCTGTGAAAATTCACTTTCCGCAGAAAACTATTTCTGTTCGCTTCAAGCAGAAAATGTTTGCGAACAACCGGCACTCGCTGGACAATTATGTTTTCGGGCTCGCGAAAAAAGCTGGCGCGGAAATTTTGCTTGGCGCGCCTGTTGAGAAAATTGATGTTGAAAATTTGAAAATAATTTCTAATAAAAAAGAATTTCAATTTGACAGAATAATTGGATGTGATGGCTCGCAGTCTGTTGTGAGAAAATCTCTTGGATTGAAAGAGCCGCGATATAGAATGGGGATTTATGTTTATACTTCAGAGAAAGGCTCGCAAGATTTTGTAGACGCGTGGCCAACTGCCAATGGATTTTTCTGGAAAATCCCGCGCGGCGACCATGCAGAGTGGGGATTGATTGATGAGCCGAAAATTTCTCCGGCTGCGTTTGATAAATTTTTGAAAGAAAGCGGAGTTGAGAAAAGCAAAGTTTTTTCCACAATGATTCCAGAAGGCCCGATTGTTTCTGGCAGGAAAAATATTGTTTTGTGCGGTGATGCTGCTGGGCTCACAAAGCCGTGGAGCGGTGGCGGAATTATTTGGGGCATGACTGCTGCAAACAAACTAATTGAGAACTTGGATAATCTGGAGCGCTACAATAAATTTGTAAAAAACTTTTTTGGAAGAAAAATAAAGCTTTCCCGCATGCAAACAAAGCTTGTTGGAAAATTTGGAAAATTTTTGCCGAGGAATTTTCCAATTGCTTTTGATGCGGACTTTGGGATTATTTAGCCAGCGAAAGCTTGAAATAAATCTTTATAAATACTAATCACGAAAAAATTCCATGCAAAACTTCCAGAAGAAATCAAGGCATTCAATTCTCTCTCTCTATAATTGGAATTCTTTTAGTTGCAGGCTGCACAGCCAGCCAAGTTGATATTGCTTTGAAAGCAACTCCGCTTGTAAGCGCTTTTCTGGAGCAATATCCAGACGCGTCCATTTCCACAATCATTGTCGCGCAAGGAACAGTTGTTGCGCAAATTGAAGAAATAAAAAAAGACTGCGAAGATTTCCAAGTTGGCAGCTACTATAAATCTGTTTTAGCAGATGCAGACAGCGGGACAAAACTTACTGTTTGGATGAATTCTGAAAACTATCAGGTTGCTTGCATAGTTCAAGAGAAATCTGGAGTAAAAACTCCGCTTAGTGTAACTCCACTTGCAGGTGAAACTACCACATCAGTCGGCCAAGTTGGTGTAGTTGTAGCGAATGCAACGACAACTTCTAGCACCGCAACAACTTCGTCCCCGTCCACAACTGCAACAACTTTTTCAAGTCAGACGAATCAAACAACCACAACTAATCCAATCACAACAACTCAACCAAGTGCAATTACAATGGCAATCAATACCACAACCACAACACAACAACCGCAACCACCTAATTACTATAATGCCACAGCTCAGACATTCAAACCAACCAAAAGCGGCTATTTCGCAAAAGTAGATTTGTATTTATCGCGCGTACACCTCACTGGAGGTACGCTGCCCATAGAAATTAGAAATGGCAGCGTCACAGGAACTATACTAACAACTAAAACAGTAAATATACTAACCCTACCAACATCTTCTTATGGCAACAAGGTAAGTGCAACAACTATTGTTTTTGACAGCAAACCCTATTTAACAGCCAATAATACATATGCTATAATTATAAAGAATAACAACGACTGGTCCATTGAGTCCGGGCGTTCAAAAGGTTCTGTTTATTGGAATGTGGAGCTTGATGTAATTCCTGGAGAGGCGTGGGAATCTTCCACACTTAATGGTTGGGGAGCTAATACTTGGGACAGCGAATTTAAAATATACATTGCTGACGACACTACAAGTCAAGGTTCAGCAGATGTTTCTGTCTATGGCCCTGCTGGCGACGGTTACTCCGGTGGAGGCAACAACTTAGCAGAAAGCGGATAAACAACGTGACAATCTAAATCCCCACCACATCCTCAATCTTCGGCGCGATCGCATCAACAGCAAACAAAAATTATTTTTTGAGCCCAAGCAGCCACTTCCAAAGCGGGACAAATCTTATTTTCCTCCCGCTAAAATTTTCCTCAGCAGAATAATCATCTGTTAGAACAAAAAGATTTCTGCATTTGAGCTCTTTGCTCGCCTTGATTAAGGCGTCTACCTCCCGCTTTTTTGTGTCAAAGTCAGAAACATCATAGCTGACCTGTATCAACTGCGAAATTTTCAGGCCGTCTTTAATAATAAAATCAACTTCCTTTCCTGACAAATCTTTCCAGTAATAAATATCTATTTTTGGATTTTTTGACTGCCTTCTTCTCAGCTCCACTGCAACCACATTTTCAAAAAGCCGCCCGAAGTCTTTTGAAAATCTGAGAGATATATTTGTCAAAAAAGCATTGTCAGCAAAGTAAACTTTTTTTGGATACTTCATCTGGTCTTTTATTTTGTAAGAAAATATTGGGACAAAAAAAGAGAAATAGCTTTCTTCAACAAACTTCATGTAATTTAGAATCGTCCCCTTTCCGGCGGTTTGGCCTTGAGAGCGCAGAATAGAAACGCTCTTGTTCGCGGAAAACTCCTTTGAATTGAGAAGCAATTTCAGAAAATCTCCCAAAAGAACAGAGTTTTTAATTCCATGTCTTTCTGCTATATCCCGATTCACAATTGTTCTGAAATAGTCCAGAATTATTTTCTTTTTTTCAATAATGGAATTTTCCATTGCAATTTCAGGAAAACCTCCATACTCAATATATTCGGCAAGCGCTCTCCGCACCTCTGCCAATTTTCTTTCATTATTTTCAAAACCCTTTCCAAGCTCAACACCCCTGAATTTCAAGAACTCGCCAAAACTCAACGGAAAAATTTCATAGTTGAGCGCCCTTCCCCTGAGCTCTGTCGGAATTTCCCTGCTTGAGAGCTTTGATGTGGAGCCCGAAACAAAGAGATTTACATTTCTATATGAGTCGCTTATTCGCCTCAGCCATCTACTCCATTCTGGCATTATCTGAATTTCGTCAAGAAAAAGAAAATATTTTTTATTGCCATCGCCATACAATTTTATCAGCGTAGGTATAAGCTTTGTCAAACTTTCTGATGTTTTTTGTATCCTCTCGTCCTCAAAATTAATGTAAAAAATTCTGTCTCTTGGAATCTGAGAGGAAATTTTTTTAGCAAGCTGGAACATGGAATAAGTTTTTCCTGCCCGTCTTATCCCAGTAAATGTTATTATCTTTCTGACTTTCTCTGGAATGATTATTTCAAGCTCCCTCTCTTTCAGCTCAGGTATCCATATTTCCTGCCACTCTCTAAACAAGTAATCCATGGATGTTTTTGTGCTGACCGTATTTATATACTTTTCGGTCAGTTGAAAATCACGGCTGACCGACACAATTTCCAGAAATACTCAAATTTCCACCACATCCTCAATCTTCGGCGCAGTCGCATCAACAGCAAATCTTCCTTTCAATTCTGTGGTAAATCTTTCTTTATGTTTTTAAATCCATATTCTGTGGCAAATAAATTAAATTATTTTTTATTGTTAAGAACTTCCTCATAAACTTTCAAAACACTTCTAACCATTTTTTCAGAATCAAAAAGCTCTTTTGCTCTCGCGCGCCCGCCAGCACCAAGTTTTTTTCTAAGCTGCGGATTATCAATTAATTTTTGAATCGCGCCAGCAAGCCCAGCGGAATTTTCAGGCTCAACAACAATTCCGCTTACTCCATTTTTGTTCACCCAAGGCACGCCGCTCCCAGGAATATTGCAGGAAACAACAGGCTTGCTGTAAGCCATTGCTTCCATTTGCACAA
>CAZROS010000007.1:0-17723 GCA_964601825.1 uncultured archaeon
CGCGCTCTTTCCAGAAAATAAAAAGGGATTTGTCAGAGAGGGCTGTGATAAAAGTTGCGAAGTCTGCTGTGCTTGTCAAAGCTTTGGAAACAGCTGGAAAAAAAGAGCTTGCGAAAATTATTGCGCCCCAGCCTGCAATTATTTTGACAAATGAAAATCCGTTTAAAATTTTCAAATTCATACAAAAAAATAAAAGCAAGGCTTCTGCAAAAGCAGGAGACAAAGCTCCGGAGGATATTGTTGTTCCTGCGGGACCGACTGACATTCCGCCGGGACCTGCGATTTCCGCTTTAACAAAAGTAAAAATCGCAGCCAGAGTTGAGGGAGGAAAAATTGCTGTTGCGAAAGATTCGCTTGTTGCGAAAAAAGGAGAAGTGATTTCAGTTGAGCTTGCTTCTGCTCTTTCAATGGTAAAGATTGAGCCAATGGAAATCGGGCTTGATGTTGCCGGAATGCTTGAGGGCTCTGTGCTTTATGGAAAAGATTCGCTGGCTGTTGATGATGAAAAAGTTTTGGCGGATTTAATTTCAGGGGCGAATGCGAGCTTGAACTTATCAGTATTTATTGGCTGGCCCACAAAGCAGAATATTGAATTGCTGCTTGCTAAGGGATTCAGAGAAGCAAAAGGAGTTGGAGTTGAGGCAGGAGTTTTGGATTCAGGAATTATTGAGGACTTGCTTGCAAAAGGAAAATTGCAGGCAGATGCGCTTGCGGGGAAGGCTGGAGTAAATTAAAATTGAAATGAAGAGAAACTAAATTGTGTGTTAAGAATAAAATAATTGCACAAAAAAATTTGCGCAGAAATTTTTCCTAATACATATTTTAGGGAAAGCTCTTCATTTAATCAAAAATAAAAAATAATATTCACCAAAAATAAAATAGGAGTTGAAAAAAATGGAACTAATATACAGCGCTTTGCTGCTGCACGCGACAAAGCAGCCTGTCAATGAAGAAAATGTTTCAAAGGTTTTGACAGCTGCGGGCGCGGGCGCGGACACTGCAAAAGTAAAGGCATTAGTTGCTGCACTGGATGGAGTCAATATTGACGAAGCCATTGCGAAAGCTGCTATGCCTGTTGCGGTTGCTGCTGCACCAGCTGCGCAAGCAGAGAAGAAAGAGGAAAAGAAAGAAGAGGACACAGCGAAGAAAGCAGAGGAAGCGGCCGCGGGTTTATCAAGTCTATTCGGTTAGTTTGATCCCAAATAGGCGCTCTCTTTGGTTGAGACAATTTTATTTTAATTTTTGTCGATGAGACCGGCGCAGCTAGGCTTGCGAATAGCATTATAAATAAAAATTGGAAAGATTTCTTATGATTGGATATAGAGAAATGTTGGATAAACTAAAGAAAATAAAAGCAATGGGATTCGTGAAGACGCGCAGAGCCGGCAATACTGGCGTAGGAAAAACTTTGGAAGATTTGCTAGGAATAAAGGAGAACAATATTCCAGGCCCAAATGGAAGAATGATAGAATTAAAATCCGCCAGAAAAGATGCCAAAAGCATGCTAACACTTTTTACAAAATCTCCTTTGCCGGAAAAAGCAAATTCAGTTCTTCTTGAAAAGTTTGGATATGAAACAGAAGAAGAGCGCGGAAAGAAAAGTCTTCACACAACGATAAATGCAGCTGATTATAACACAATCAAAGAAGATGTCGGATTTAAGATTGGTTTGAAAAGCGATAGGATAGTTATTTTAGATAAAAACAAAAATGTTCTCGGATACTGGGACAAAGAAACTCTTAAAAAATCTTTTGAAAGAAAGCTTCCAAAAATAATGTATGTTAAAGCAGATGCGAAAGGCGATGGGGAGAATGAAGAGTTTTGGTTTAATGAAGCATGGCTTCTTGGCGAATTTAGTTTTGATAATTTTATGAAGATGCTAAAAGACAAAACAATTTTAGTTGACATAAGAATTGGACAATATCCTGATGGAAGGCCGCATGACCATGGCACCGGCTTCAGGGTCATGCCAAGCAAATTAGATTTGTGCTTTCAGCATAGAGAAAGAATTATGTAATCACTGGCTTCCAGAAGTCTAAAATATATTCAAATGTTGTTCCGAATGTTATGTAATTGCTTGGCCAGCCAAATATTCCAACGCCATTCACCAAATTTCTTTTATCCCAAATAATTATGTTTCTTAATTCAAATCCGGCCTTTTCCATAGAATCAATTACAAAAACATGCGTAGGTATTCTCTTATTCTCCCACCACAAATCATTTATGTTTATTATGCAATGGCCTCTCGGTTTCATAAGCGGGAAAATTGCCTTGTAGATTTTTTCTATTGCTTGCGCATATTCTGGAACCTTCATTATTCCCAAATCTCTTGGGTCATTGGAATATTGCTGCACTTTCATAAAATGCTCGTTCTTTCGCAAATCTGAGCGCATGCTTTTGTTTTGCCTTGGCTTGTTTAGCATGTTGGCATAGGGCGGAGATGTGACGCAAAGAGAAACTGTTCCTTCTTTGATGTATTGAGGAATATTTATCGCGTCATCATTTACAGCGACTTGCAGAGTTTTGTTGACAAGTTTTTTTTGACCTAATCTTTTCTTGGCGAAATCAATGTATTCTTTTTTCAAATCAAATCCTATGGCATTTCTTTCAAGATTTTTTGCAGCGAGCAAAGTTGTTCCGGTTCCGGCAAACGGATCGAGAACAAGCTCGCCTTTGTGCGTAAATAATTCTATGCATTTTGTAGGCAATGTAATTGGAAAAGTTGCTGGGTGTAAATTCTTGTCGCGGACATCTTCTCCGTTGTAGTAAAGTTCCCAGACCGCGACTTGCCCTTTAACCCATTCTTTTGGAGTGAGGCAATTTATGTGAGTTGGCTTGCAAGCGCAGGTTCTTTCAAATCTGATTTCAAGCGGCTTCGCTGAATTTAGTTGCTGCATAATAACTACCTTTTCAATTCCTTCTTTATCAGCTCTTCTATAAATTCTCCAATGCTCATGTCTTTCTGAACAGCTTTCAGTTTTGCTTCTTTCCAAACTTTTGGGTCTACTCTTATGCTTGTTGTTTCTTTTCCATTAGAATCATTATTGCTGTTCATAGTAATGTATTAATGTGTTAGAGTTAATAAAGCTTTGGATTGGAGATAATTTCTATTTATAGAAGTTGCGCGCATTATTTTTATGGTTTTTATGGAAATAAAATTTGACAAGAAAGATATGGAAGAAGAAAAAAAGAGAATTCTTGAAGAGCGAATAAAACATAAAAAATTTATAGCTGAATATTACAAGGCGAAAGACAAAAATTGGACTCCAGTAAATGAAGATGCTTTAATCAAAGAAAAGTTTTCATTCTTGTTTAGCCCAGAAGAGCTTAAGAGCAATCGCAAACTCAGCAAGGCGCGGCGTTTAAAGTTTATAGATTCTTGGGTTGACTTCATGAAGAAAAATCCAAATTCTGTCTGGAGCAAGCTGCACGCGGATTTTGTGGATATGGTTTACAGGAAATTGAAAGAGTGATTTTTCTGTGGCTGACTTCCGGGTGCAGAACAGCTTTTCAACCTTTTTTATTTTCCAAACTATCTTCAATCCATTTTAGAAATTCTATATTTCCATCTATTTCGGAAAAAGAAATTATCGGACAATTATCGCTATGAATTCTTTTCACTTCTAAAATTATTTTTGATTTATTCTTGAGTATTGAGAAAGCTTGAATGTTAAAATATTCTCTTTCTACAATTTTTCCCTCCCACCAATACCGCGATTGCCCTTTAATTATCAAAGAGCCGGCAACAAGCTTTTTGCCAACAAGAACATCTGAAATTTTATCTGCCTCATTTTTTGTTGCGGCACTTACTATAATCTGGCAAAACTCTTTGTCCATATCTATTGTTTGAGGTGTTGGTTAAAAACCTTTTTAATTCTCTTGCGGAATAGATTCCATGCCACAGTTAAAATCTGAAGGATTTTTAACGTGCATAAAAATCAAAGTCATATAACAATAATTGGTGATTTTTATCGCAACAGCCAAAAAAGAACTCCTCGCAAACTTCCAGCAGAACTGGAAAAAATACTGGGATTTGGAAATTTTGAAAGGATTGAATTTCAAAAGGCAGCAGTGCAAGAACTGTGGGAAGTTTTTCTGGTCTCAACAGCAGCAGGAAATTTGCAATGATGCGAGCTGCAGGCCTTATGAGTTTCTTGGAAAGCCAGCGACAAAAAAAGAATTTGATTTTTTTCAGACCTGGGATGCGATAAAAAAGTTTTTCGTAAAAGAAGGCCACACGCCTCTGGAAAGATATCCGGTTCTCTGCAGGTGGTATCCACTCTACTTCAATATTGCTGGGATTGTAAATTTCTATCGCTTGGATGGGAAAAAATTGAAATTTGAATTTCCAGCAAACCCGAGCATAATGAGCCAACCCTGCCTAAGGTTTAATGATATTCCGCAGGTTGGAGTTTCTGGAAGGCATTTCACTTCTTTCAATATGATTCAGCAGTCTTCTCTCTATGATGGGAAAAAGGGATATTGGAAGGACAGAACAATTGAATTGGATTTTAATTTGCTCACGAAAGTTTTTGGAGTGCCTGCGGAAAAAATAAATTTTATTGAGGATGTGTGGCTGGGAGCGGGCGCGTTTGGATATTCTTTGGAATACCATATTGCGGGCTTGGAAGTTGGGAATGCAGTTTTCACAGAGTTTGAGGGAACGCCGGAAAAATTTTCTGTTATGGACAAAAAAGTTGTGGATATGGGAGCCGGGCATGAAAGATTTTGCTGGCTCTCGCAGGGGACTCCGACTGCTTATGATTCTGTTTTCGGGCAGCTTGTGGAAAAGTTCAGAAAAAAAATTGGAGTTGAATATGACAAAGAATTTTTCTTGAGATATGCGCGGCTGGCTGGAACTTTGAACGCAGATGAAACTGATTTGAAAATTGCGCGCGCGGCTGTTGCGAAAAAACTTTCTGTTAGTCCGCAAGAGCTCGAAGAAAAAATTGCGCCCATGGAAGCGATTTATGCAATTCTGGATCACTCGCGCGCGCTGGCATTTGCAATTTCTGATGGAGGGCTGCCGAGCAATATTGGCGGCGGTTATAATTTGCGCGTTGTGCTGAGAAGGGCTTTGAGTTTTATTGATAAGCTTGGCGGGAATTTTGATTTGCTCTGGTCAGCAGAGCAGGTTTCAAAATTTTTCAAGCCAATGTATCCTGAGCTTTTGGAAAATTCCGAGAGTATAAATAAAATTATTTTGGCCGAAGAGAAAAGATACAGAGGCTCGCTCGCGCGCACGAAGAAAATTGTTTCTGAGATTGTTGAGAAAAAAGAAAGTTTGAATGATGAAAAATTAATTGAGCTGTATGATTCGCATGGGATTACTCCTGAGCTTATAGCTGAAGTTGCGGAGAAAAATAAAATTGCTGTGAATGTGCCGCTGGATTTTTATTCCAAAGTTACTGAAAAGCACATGAAAGAGAAAGAACAGGTTGTTGAAAAGAAATTTGATATTGCTGGGCTGCCGCAAACAAAATTGCTTTACTATGAGGATATGAGAGCAAAAGAATTTTCTGCAAAGGTTTTGAAAGTAATTGATAATAAATTCGTTGTTCTGGACCAAACTTTGTTTTATCCGCGGGGCGGAGGTCAGGAGCCGGATTTTGGAATGCTGGATGGAAAGCGGGTTTATGATTCTGAAAAAGTTGATGGAGTGATTGTTCATGCAGTTGAGAATTGTGATTTCAAAGTTGGACAGATTGTTAAAGGAAAAATAGATTGGGAGCGCAGATTTCAAATTACTTTGCACCATGATGCAACGCATGTGATTAATTCTGCTGCCAGAAAAGTTTTGGGCCCATGGGTTTGGCAGGAGGGATCAAAAAAAGATACTGACAAAGCGCATTTAGATGTGGATCATTTTCAAGCAGTGAGCAGTGAAGAGGTTGAGAAAATTGAAGAGCTTGCGAATGGCATTGCTAGAAAAAATTTGAAAATTGAAAAGAAAATATTTGAGCGCGCGGACGCTGAGAAAAAATTTGGATTTAAAATTTATCAGGGGGCGGCTGTGCCGTCGGATAAATTGCGCATAGTTCGCATAGGAGATTTTAGTGTTGAAGCCTGCGGCGGGACGCATGGAGATAATTCCGCGGATTTGTTTCCGATTCTAATTACAAAAGTTGAAAGGCCAGCTGATGGGACTGTGCGTTTTGTTTATAGAGCTGGGCCTGCTGCGAAAAAATATTTGGAAGTTGTTGAGAAAAATTTGGCAGAGGCTGCGGAAATTTTGAAAGTAAAAAAAGAAAAAGTTCTCTCTGCCGCTGAAGAGCTTGTGGCTGAATGGAAAG
This sequence comes from uncultured archaeon, assembly GCA_964601825.1. GTDB lineage: Archaea > Aenigmatarchaeota > Aenigmatarchaeia > Aenigmatarchaeales > JACQIB01 > DATDSO01. The sequence goes on from CAZROS010000007.1 coordinate 6,294, forward strand.
AGAAAAGAAAAGAGCTTGAGCAAATGCAGAGAAAAATTGCCCAGAGCTCTGCGGAAAAATTGGAGTTTGAAAATTTGCGCGGGTTAAAAGTTTTAGTGAAAGAAATTCCTAATGCAGATCCGAAGCAGTTGCAGGAAATTTCCATGAAACTTTCTGGAGAAGATACTGTAATTGTTTTGTTTGGACCAACGAAAGAAAAAGTTTTTGTTTTCGGATCTGCTGGAACTGCTGCAGTAAAAGCTGGAATTAATGTTGGAAAAATTGTTGCCTCTGCCTGCCAAGATCTCGGCGGGAGAGGCGGCGGCAGAGAAGGATTGGCGCAGGGAACTGGGATGCGAAAAGATAAGATTAAAAATGCAATAGATAAAATTTTGAAAGGGTTTGTGGTTGAATGAATGGCAGAAGAGCTGTTTTACTGTGGGAATGCGCTGATCCACAGGAAGAAACTGCGCTTGAATATTTAGCAGGGTTTGAAAAACGGTGGGGGTCCAGAAATATTTTAGTTGGTAGAAAACCTTCAAACTATGGAGATGTTGTAAGAATATACAGAATAGAAACATAAATGATCATTATGAAAGACTTCCGCGCAAATGAACAGATTTTGAGAAGGGCTGCAGAAGTTTTGAACACAGAGCCCGAGCAAGTGCCGGCAGTTTTGAGAAAATTTCAGAGAGAGATTGAAGAGGTTGAGGCGGAAATAAATAAATTGAAAGAATAGTTTCTTCTATTTGCGTTTATCCTGCAATTGCCTGTCCGCCCACAAACGGAGCTTCTTGCGGAATCGGAGCCTCAACTGGAGCTGAAACTTTTTCAGGTGGTTTTGCTTCTTCTATTTGCGTTACTGAAAGTCCAAGGAATTTTGCAATAAAAGTAATTATTGCGCGCAAAAGATTTTCAACAACATTTACCTGCTTGCCTGTTTCTCTGGAAATTTCTTTTGTCTCGGAAATATCTTTTCTTATCTGCTCGAGCTTTTGAAGCATTTCATCTTGGCTTGATTGCTGGGGGCCGCACTGCTCTTTCTCGCAGGTCTTTAAGCAATTTTCCACAACATCTATTCCAACTCCTGATGGGATTGTTTTGCATTTTTCAATGCATCCCTCATCAAAAATATTTGAGCATGTTGGCGTAGAGCAGGTTCTCTGGAAGCAGCCGGGGCCGCAGGAAATTGTTTGGCAGAATTCATCTTCAACTTGCCTTGGCCTGAACTCCCTGTATTCATAGCCTTTTTCATATTTTACATCCAGAACTTGCGTGGAGTTGGAAGTTGCATACTGTTGCTGCTCTGCTGTCAGCTCAAGAACATATTTTCCCTCAGGGCATTCCGGGGAAGAGATAAACTGGTTTGTGGAATATCTTTTTGAAAAATGGTCCCAGTAATAATCAATTTTCTTTAGGCAACCTTTGTCTTCAAGCGGGTGCAGGAGAGCGAAGACTCTTGCATTAGTGATAATTTCTCCTGATTCGCTTTTCAGTTCAGTGTAAAAATTTATGTCAGCGCCATTGCCCACTGACTTCACGCGCGCGCCGCTCTCTATCACAATGTTCCGCAGAACAACCTGAAATTCTTTCAACTCTTCCACATCATCATAGCCGGCGCGGCCTGCTTTTATTTTGAGAATATAAGTTCCTGTTGGGCAGGATTCTGGCAGCCATATTTCATCAATAAAATATTTTTGGATAAACTTTCCTTGATAGAAAATTGGTCCCTGCGGGCTTAGATAAATTCTGCATGCTTCAATGGATTTTACATAAGGTGGATAGGGCTCGCCTGGAATTTTCCTTGGCTCTTGGGAGAGCGGGAAAATTTCTCCATTGATATAAGCGTCCTGCAAAACTTCTCCTGTCGGAGAAGTCAGGAGCATTTTCAGGAAAATCCTGTCGCCGGGCTTGTAAGAAGCGCTGTCGAATTCTGCTGTCACTTGCAGTTTGTCTCTTATAATTTTCAGAGGTTTTTCAATTGTGATTTTTTCCGGATATTTTTCAATCTTTATTTTCAGTTTGTATTCGCCGGCTTTCTGCCACTCATCAATTTTTCTTGCGTCAAGCTCGTAGTATCCCTGAGAATAACTTGTTGTTATGAATTGGACTTGCTGGCCTTCCTCATTTACTAATTGCGCATCTATGAAAGCATCTTTGATTTCCTGCCCGGTCTGGTCAATGACTTTTATTTTTCCCCTGATATAGTCGCCTGTTTTCAGCTCAGTTTTTTCCACAACAACATCTGCGGAAATTGCGCGCTTTTGTATAGAGACAGAAGTGGAAGATGTCACTGTCTGCTCTTTCCATTTTCCCTTTGCATTGAAAGTGTATGTTTTTCCAACATCATCTGATTTGGAATAGTAATCATATTTGTAAATGTCTCCTGAAGTGTAAGGATATGCCAACTGCACAAGCGCACCTGCTTCATCTCTTATGTCTCCCTCCCAAAAAGGCTTTACAGGATTTCCATTCTGGTCAGTTGCAGTTATTGTGAAAATTATTTTATCGTTTGCAAAATAAGAATCCTTGTCTGTTTTTACAGAAATTTTTAGAGCGGGCTTCTCAACTATGAACTGCTGCGTGAGCGAGAGAGAAAGATAGTTTGTTTTTGAAACTTTTGCTTCAATTGCGTAGTCTCCTAGATAACTTTCAGAGAGCCATGCGGTTGTTTTGTAGCAGTCGCATAAGTAGGAATAGGAAAAATACAAATTATTTTTTACAACGCCTGCCTGTTTTATTGAGCCGCTGACAGAAGCATCTGTAACTAATTTTCCTGTTTCATCTTTTACTGTGAGCTTTAATTCCATGCTTTCCTGCGGGAAAGTTTTTGCTTTAACTCCTGTCAGCTCTGCTGTTAATTGTTTTGAAATTGTTGTTGTGGTTGTTGGAGCAGTTGTTGTAGTTGCAGAAGTTGTGGTTGTTGTTGCTTGCAGGCAAACTCCAGCAGAGCAGCCGGCGCTGCCGCAATTTATTCCAATAACAGAAGCCATTCCAGAAGAAGTGTCGCAATATGCCTCATTCAGCTGGGTTAAAGTTTGACAGGCATCTTCTTGTGTTCTATCGCCCCGTGTTGTAAGGCCTTTCTGATTTCCATAAGCAGCCCCTTTCACATAAATATTGTTTCCGCCATCAGAATCTGTGCAAGTTTGGAGTGTTGTTGCGCATGCTGTTGGTGAGTAAGAGCCCCAGCAGCAGTAGCCGGAAGTTTCAGTTAAATAGTTTCCTCCAGAAGCGCGATTACATGTGCAGCCTGCTGCGGGGATTGCTCCCTGCGCGCAGTTTGCTCCAGCAAATGTGCAGTCGCTTGCGCAGTTTTCTTTGGTTTCATAAAAATCGCAGTAGCTATTGCCGCACAAAGATGAAGTTGTGGTTGTTTGCGCGAGAGAGATTGTTGCTAATAAAAGAAATGTTAAAACAATTCCGAAATAAAACTTTTTCATAAAAATCTTTTGTTTCGCCTATTTAAAAAACCATATTTTTAGCCAGTTGTGGTTGTTGTTAAAATTGTTGCGTTTGTTGCATTGCTTGCGTTTGGTATAATAATTGTGTCAGCATATTGTGTGCCCTTGCTGACAAGTTTGCTTAGCAAATCAACCAAATTGCTGATCATGTCCATTGCTTTGCTTACAACACCAATGCCTTTTTCCAAAATTTTTCCCTGAGCAATTAAGTCAATCAGATAGCTTACATTATCAATAATTTTTGTAGCAAGCGCTGCGCCTTTCTCTGCCAAAAGCGAGCCTGCCTGCACGCACGCGCCATTTACACAGCCTGATGTGCAGTTTGCAACAAATGTGGAAACATTTGTGTCAGAGCAGTAGAATTCATTTAGAGTTTCATTATTCAAACAGCCATCAATGCTTGTTTTCCCTTCAGCATCCTTGACTGTGCCGAGCTGATAAATTGAGATTCCGCCATCGCTGTCCCTGCAGCCTGCAATTGTTTTTTCTGTTGTTTTGTATGGATAGAATGTTGTTGTGGTGTAAAAAGTTGTGGCAGGCGCGAGAGTCGGCGTTATCAGAGCAGTCGTGGTTGTCGGCGGCAAAGTTGTTGTCATGGAGGAAGTTGTAGTTGTTGCTGCAGAATATTTCACGCAAATTCTCCAAGCTCTGTATTTTTCTGTTTCATTGAAATGGATTTCCTTGAATGCGCCTGTGTTTTCAAAACCTTCTGGGCAGGAAGCTGGCTCGGAAAAAGAACCTGTCTGCTCTTTGAAAATTGTTGTTGCGCTTTCAATATTTCCTTTCACGCAAAGCCTGTAAACATTTTGCGTCCAATTGCCTTCGGAAAAATCCCGCTTCTCATCGAGCAAACCAATTTCAACTGAGCCTGCGCTGCAAACAGCAGGCGCGCATTTTTTTGTTTCATTATTAATTTTGCTTGAGCATTTGAGAGCTTTAATTTCATCAGCATTAGCAATGCAAAATTTCTGGTGGGCAAATGTTTCTGTTCCGTTAAACAAATATTTGTCTGATATAACTGTTGTTTGCGCTGTGTAGAATTTTAGGCTGCACTCGCTGGGCCAGCAAGTGTTGGATTCTGTGCCGTTTGTTTGCAATTTTAATTTGACTTCACCTTTTGAACCAAGAGAAATGCTTTCATCTCCGCAAACTGCGGTGGTTTGGGCAAAGGCTGGCGCGGCTAAAAAAATAAATAAAAGAAAAATTGCTGAAAGTTTTTTCATGGATAAATTTAATTTTCCCAGTTTAAAAACCTACGCGCAGGCTGGTGGGGGATTTGAAAACTGCGCGCCAAAAATAATTATTTCAGATTGAAAATTGATTTCAGCAAAGCAATCAAATCCTGTATTAATTTCGCAATTGCAGAAACGCACGCGCCGTCATTGCAGCCATTGCTGCAGGTTGTTTCGTAACTTAAAACTTCTCCGTCCTTGCAATAATATTCCGTCAAATTATTTTCCGCGCAAACATCTTCGGAAATTTTTCCATCTCTGTCTGTTGCGAATCCATGAGAGTAAATTGAAATTCCTGCATCGCTGTCGGAACATTGGGCTTGCTTTTTGCCTGTTGGGAGTTCTGGTGCGGCAGGAGTTCCGCAAGGCCTTGTTGATTCACAGCCGTTAACAGAATTTCCATCGCAGTTATAGTAACCGGAGCTGCAGTAATTTATTGCGCAAAGTCCATTGGAATAAAAACCCATTCCATTTGGAACTGGGCATGTGTTTGATATTGTTGCGTTTGTCGGCTGTGAAATAAAATTTGTGGTTGTTGTGTAAAAAGTTGTTGATGATATATTTGCCTGCTGCGTTGTTGGTGGGTATGTTGTGGTCGCTTGGGCAGTTGTAACATTTGTTCCAGCAGGCGGGCAGGCAAAATAATCACACCCGCTGGAAGCGCATGCAAGGGAGTATGCAATTCCATTTGTGTCGTACAAAGCCACTTGTTTTTGCAAAATTTTTTCAGTGATTCTGTTCGCATTGCATAAATCATTAATAAGCTGAGCGAAAATAGAATCATCACATTTTGTTTTTGCGTCTTCTATTGTATTTCCTCCAAACGGCAAAAGAAATTTCATGTAGTTTGACCCTCTATCTGGGTCAGATTTTGCAGGCGCTGTTCCTGAACTTGGCCGAACCATGCATACGCCGCTAGATGAGGATGTCGTTGTAGTAGTTAGGCATGGGCCTGGAGAAGTTTGATATGCGCTTGAACCGCTGCCGCAGCAATATCCCGGATCATAGCCGCTCCAAGTATAATAAGCTCCGCCATAAACGCCTGAGCCGCAAATGCATCTTGTAGTTATTTTCGCGTTTGCTGCGCATGCGCTGGGAGCGGTTCCTGCAATGCACGCATACACTCCGCCACCGTTTGTTGTGAACTCGCAAATTTTATTTGAAGCCGAACAATCTTCTTTAACTGCTTGAACGCTTGTAGTAAAAATACAAGTTCCTGACTGGCATGTTGGAGCTACTTTATATTGCATAAGTTTTAAACCAGTTGAGTCGCAAAAAGTTGCTCCTGCCCAAGTTGTGCCTGTTATTGCGCAATTGGAATCAGAAGAGCAGCCTGCTGTTGTGGTAGGAGCAGCAGCTAATGTTATTGTTCCATCGCTGTAATCATAGACATCTGCAATTGAACCGCCGCAATCACTCCTGTTTGCTTTTGAACTGCAGGTTCCAATTTTTAATTTGTAAGTGCCGGCATTTGCATAAGTTGGAATTGTCCAGCTTGTTGTTCCCGGATTGCCAACAACATTAACTAAATTTGTGATTGAATCTCCGTAACCATAGCCGCCCGCGGCGTTTGTCAAATCTAAATAAACATAGCTGACATTATTTGAGCTCCAAGTGATTGTCACTGTCGAGCCTATTGTCCATGTTTCCCCGCCGTTTGGAGATGTTACTGCAATGGATTGCGCAGCAAATGCTGGGAAAGAGAAAATTAAAAGCTGGGCTAAAGCAAGAAATAAAACAAATTTTCCTGATAGGCGCATGGAAAATTATCTCAAAGCCTATTTAAAAACCTGTGCACAGCCTGCTGGTTTTGCTGAGAACTGCGCGCAAACTTTTTGCAAAAGCTCTGCGCTTGTTGGGGTGGATTCTATTTTATCCGAGCTAACTCCCAAAATTATTATTGTCGGGAACTTTTCCAAATTGTTGCTTTGAATTTCATTGTAAAAATATTGTGTGTCAATATCTTCAACAACAATGCTTTGCCCAAGTTTTGTGAAAAGCTTTAGCACTTCTGATTTTGCCGAACCGCAGTCTGTACAGTCTGTTGCTGTGTAAACTTTTACAACGACTTTTCCAGAGGAAATTATTTTCTGCTCGTCTGCAGGAGAAAGCGGCTGATTGAAAATCAGCTGCTCTTCCCCACCGCTGTTGCCGCCGCCAGTAAGCGAGGAAATTATTGCAAATGCAAAACCGCTGAATACAAAAGTTATCAAAATAAAGAGTGCAATCATTTGTTTTTTCTTTTGTTCCATGATAATCACGTGCTAAATGAATTGGTTATCAGATAGCTTTAAATGCTTTTAGTAACTTATTTTTATATGCTTGAAGTTGAATCCGCGCGCTCCGAAGAAAGAGTTGGAGTTGCTGCATATTTTAGAGATTTGGCAGATGGAGTTTACTCTGGAGTGGATAGAATTGCTAATGGCGCGCGATATGTTGGAGGGGGCTTTCGCCACGCTGGAAAATTTCTCACTGAACATCCGAATGTGGTGAGAGTAATTTATTTTGGAACTTTAGCTGGCGCAACTGCTGCTTCGCTTCTTTCCGGAAATGCTGGTGCTGAGGCTCCAGGGAATTTTACTTATGATTATGCTGGGAATTTCACTAACGGAACCAATGCAACGAATGCAACCAGCATGACTTCAGAAAGCCAGAAGCCAGCTGGATGGGAGATGTTAGTATTACTCGGTGCTCTTACAGTTGGATTTTTTGTTGGGCGAAGAAGGAGATCTTAACATTCAATCATTTAAAATCTTCTGTGCCAAGGATTTAAGTTCCTTTAGTTTTTTGAAATTAATATGCGTTAGATTGCGCAGCTTTTCTATTTCAATTGCGTCAATGTCTTTCAAAAGCATTATTCCTGCATCTGAAAATCTTTGCTCGTCTTCTGCGCTTAAATTTGCAAGCAAAGTTATTGGATAAAGCTTTTTGCTTTCAATTAAAAACCGCAGGCTTTCGGTTTTTGGGTAGTGCCAGCCCACAAGCTTGAGCCCGGTAAAATTTGAATATTTAATCGCGTCGCTGGAAAATTTTGTGTTGCTCACAAGCCACATTTCGGAAAATTCTTTTGTGCGGCCGCCAATATCCAGAAAGCGCGCCCATGTGTACATTGCCTCGTGCAGGCCTGTGAAAATTCCGCGCGCGTTGTGGTATTTTGCTTCTATTAAAACTTTCTTTCCATCTTTTTCCGCGAGAACATCAATCTCGTGCATAACTCCAGAGGCTCCTCGGACAAATTGGTCTGTCCTGAAAGAGTAGCCGTGGTTGAAAAGAATTTCTCCGAAAAAAGTTTCAAAGCCAAAACCTGCTGGCCCGAGCCTGAGCAATGCTCCTGATAAATCATAGCGGCTGGCTGCTGCTGTGTTTTCTTTTTTCAAAAGCATGAGAACTAATTTTAAAATTTCTTTTGTGGAAATTCCGTTGTAAATTTTCTTCTCAACTTCTGCGGAAATTTTTTCTGCTTCTTGTTTTGAGGTTCCAGCGCGCATGCAAGTGCGCAGGATTTTTTCGCGGCTGAAAGGCTCGGTCCCGCCTGAGGATTTGGTAACCTGAATCATATGAGATTATTAGAAGAGCTAAATAAAAACATGTTCTTTTTTTGATTCTGTTAATTGGAGCAACATTTATAAACGATTTAACAATCATTATATTTATATGAAAATAGCAGGGCTAATTGGGGGTCTTGGACCTGAAACTACTTCGGAATTTTACTTAGACATAGTTTTCTCATGCTACGAAAAAACTAAAGCAGCAAGACCTGGAATAATAATTTCCAGTGTTCCTCTGCCATATAAGATTGAAGAAGATTTAATAATGAACAACAGGGGCAGTGAGAAATATATTCCTTTTCTAGTCAATGAGGCAAAAAGATTAGAAAAAGCTGGTGCTGATTTTATCGTAATGCCATGTAATTCTCTTCATGTTTTTATTGAAGAAATTCGGAGCGCCGTAAAAATTCCTGTTTTAAGCATTATTGAAGAAACAGTAAAATTCCTTAAAAAAAATAAATTCAAAAAAGTCGGAATTGTATCAACATCTGCGACAATTCAGAATAAATTATATGAAAATGCTTTCAAAAAAGCAGGCATAGCTTACGAAGCACCAGATGATTTTCAGCAGGCCAAAATGGGAAAATTTATTATGAATCTAGTTATGGGAAAACAAAAGAACACCGATAGAGAGGAACTTATCAAAATTATTAATGATTTTGAAAAGAAAGATGTTGATTGTGTGGCTCTTGCCTGTACAGACCTCCAATTATTAATTCCAAAACATCCAACACTAAAAATATTTGATACTATGAAAATCTTTGCTGACGCAACAGTTGAAAAGATTTTAGAATAGATTATTCTCAGCACGTCACATGAAAATCTACAAGATAATAATCTTTTTCACGCTGTGTAAACTATTTACATTGGAGGTTTCTAGAAGCTCGTTTGTAAACTGTTTACACATAGGTCATTTTCTGTTTTGCTGTTTTTTCTTCCGCAGTTGAGCTTATAGGCTGTTCAAAACCACACCATCAAAAGCTAACGCCATACCGTTAGCTTTTTAAGCTAGTCTAACGATATATCGTTATGCTTAAATCTGAGGATATACTTGAGATATTGGAGGAGTGGAATTATTGGAACCGGGAGGTTGAGGGCGCTGTTCCGAGAGATGAATATGTTGATAAAATAATTGATTTTCTTGGTACAAAGGAGGTTGTTGTTTTAAGGGGCGTAAGAAGGTCTGGAAAATCAACACTTCTCAAGCTTCTGATTTCAAAACTTCAGAAAAAATTTTCAAAAAAGCAGTTTCTGCTAGTAAACTTTGAGGACACGAGATTTTATCCGCACCTATCTCTTGAGTTGTTGGAAAAAATATTCGAGGCGTACAGGACATTTGTAAATCCGCATGAAAAGTGTTTTGTTCTTCTGGATGAGGTGCACTACATTCCTGCTTGGGAAAAATGGGTAAGGAAATACAGGGATTTGCATCCGAATGAAGTCAAAATTATTGTAACTGGCTCGAGTTCAAAGCTTCTTGACTCTGAATATGCGACATCTCTTACTGGCAGAACTCTTCCAATTTCTGTTTTTCCACTATCCTTTAGGGAGTTTCTGAAATTTCATAGTGTAGAAATTAAAGGGAAGCTTGATTTAATTTCAAAGAAATTGGAAGTGAAGAGGATTTTAAAGGAGTATATAGAAAATGGAGGGTTCCCTGAAGTTTTTTTGGCAAAGCAGAAGGGGCTGCTGCAAAAATATTTCGATGATATTATTTTCAAGGATATTATAGACAGGTATGAAATCAGGGATACTTCTACGGTGAAAAAAATTGCACACTTTCTTTTGACAAATATTTCCAAAGAGTATACTTATAATTCAATAAGAAAACTTTTCGGAGTTTCGCTTGATCTAATAAGGCAGTATGTCGGCTATTTAGAATCTAGCTACCTTGTTTTCAGCATAAGCATGTTTTCTTATTCCATGAAAGAGCAGAGCCTGAACCCTAGGAAAATATATTGTATAGATACTGGGCTAAGAAATGTTGTTGGATTTAAATTTTCAGAGGATTATGGCAGGCTATATGAGAATGTTGTTTTAATTGAGCTAAAGAGGAGGTTTGGAGAATCGCTTTCGGAAATTTATTATTGGAAGGATTCCAAAGGAAGGGAGGTAGATTTTTTAGTTAGAGATGGCATGAACACAAAGAGTGCAATACAAGTATGCTGGAATATTGAAAAACCTGAAACCAGAGAAAGAGAAGTTGAAGCCCTTGTATCTGCAATGTCTGAATTTAAGCTGAAAGAGGGTCTTATTGTAACAGAAGATTTTAAAGATGAGATTTCTGTTGGAAAGAAAAAAATAAGGTTTGTGCCGCTTTGGAAGTGGCTTGTTGAGAATTGAGATAAAATCAGCACGTTACATGAAAAACAGCAGCAACTTTTCTTCCGCGGCCGAGCTTGTTGAATTCCTGAACAGCCAGCGGGGTTGGCTTGGAAATTATTTCAACGCCCTCTAACTGCGCGGCAACAACGCCGTCTGGCTCAACTTTCATCAAGCCTGAATTTCCTGTGCCAATTACAATCACATTTGGCTCGTGCATTAGCAAATCAGAAATTTCTCTTTTAGAAACTGTGTGGGTTCTTTCTCTTTCTTTAATTTCTCCGCCTGGCAAAATCTGCAAATCTCTGTCGAATTTTTTCCCGTCGATTATCATTGAGCCGAAGTAGGAGCTGTCGATTTTGGGCATAGAACTCAAAAGTGATTTGCATTTAGAATTTAAATATGTTATGGGTAAATAATCGTTGATTGCAATAGCCCCGTCGTCTAGTCCGCCCCTTTTCTTTTTTTATCCGGGCTTGCAAAAAAAGAAAAGCCGCAGGTTGCGGGAAAAGAAAAAAAGAGGCAGAGACAATGGCCAAAGCGAAAGCGGCTTTGGATAGCTGGCTCTGAATTTTCAAAGAGGAACCAGTTGACATCTGTTCAAAGCAGGGTGCTCGCCTTCGGCTCACACCCCGCACCCCTATTATGGTGGTGTGAATTTCAGGTCGGGGCTACCAATTTTTTATTTTTTGAATATCTTTCCGCTATACAAATGTTTATAAAATGCTTTGCATAAGCTTTTGGACTGTGCTCTTGGTGATCTATTGGTAGAAGCTGCATTAGATTTGGCTGCAGGAAATTTCTCGGAAAGAGGCCTGAAGCTGAAAAGATTTTTTTCAAAAGAAAATCTAAATCCTTTTGATGAAATAAAATGGGAAAGCCGCG
>CAZROS010000008.1:0-13483 GCA_964601825.1 uncultured archaeon
CAAAAGCCTCTACCCAACCACCAATGTGGGACGATGACCAGTCTTTGCAGTCCACACATGAGCCTGAGTCAATTTTAACTTTTATATTTTTCCCGGAAAAAAGCGTGCCGCGCGTCCGCTTTTCTAATTTTTCACTTTTCTCTCCACCAACAAGAGCTCCGATTGTGCTTACACAATCCTCATTATTCTGCTCCAAATAATCCTGCAAAATTTTTTCAGTTGTCGCAAGATTTCGCGCAATAATTTCCGCATCCCTGCCAGTGTAGAAATAATTTTCAACCTGCTGCTTTACTCCTGCTGCTAACTCTGCAGGGTCAAGCTCAAACTGTTTTTTGAAAAAGAATTCAAAACCCAGCCAATAGAAAACCAAATCTCCATCCTTGCTCCTGAAAATCTGCGGCCAGGCGTTTGCTGTGATTTTTATTTTGCTCCCGTCGAAAACAGTTTTTCTCCAGCCCGGGAGCTCTTTGTCAAAGCCTGCTTCTTTTTCCTCATTTACAATCCACACATGGGAAGTTTTTTCTGTTGAGGGGCCCAAAAGATTTTCAATTGCTTCTGTGCTCAGGCCTTCAAACTCGTGCTCAGCTTCTTCTGGCTTTACTTTTATGAAACCCTCGCTTACAGAGCGGCGGATTTTTTCGCTTATGGATTCTGTCAGAACTTTTAATTGCAGGTAGGAAATTTTTCCTGATTCGTAATCCTGAGCATAAGTTGTTATGCTATCCATTTCATCTTTCAGGTCGCCTTCGTGGGCGAGAGCTGCGGCTGAGAAAATTGCAAAAGAGAAAATTATCGCAGCTAAAAATTGCAGTTCTTTCATAATTAATATTTGGTTTGGGGTTTAAAAACAATAGAAAGTGTCTTCTTTTTCAGAAAAAAAACAAAATTGCAAGTCCGCCTCTTGACGAGGTTGCCACCGAAAGCTTTATAAATTTCAACATATTATTATTTATCATGAAAAAAATTTCTATAATTTTATTATCAGCCATAATACTGACAATGCTTGTTGCCAGCGCGGCGTTTGCAACCATAAGAAAAACCGGCAGCCAAGGGGATTATTTCCCGCTTCAACTAGAGATTGATGGCGTTGTGGTTGGTAGCTTCAAGGAAATTTCTGGGATGGAATCGGAAACTGAAATCATTGAATATCAAGATGGTGATGATGTTGTCAGAAAGCGTCGTGGGAGAGTTAACTATCCAAGCATAGCCCTTGAGAGGGGCTTTATCAATGATCCTGCTTTTATTGACTGGGTGAAGGAAGTGATGAAAGGATGCCAGCAGGCCAATGATGACGCAAAAAAAGAACCAGCGGAGAAGAAGGCTGATGATCCAAAAAAAGCAAAGATAGTGAACAAAGATACTGGAGAAGAGCTGAGAGAAGCTGGCCCGCCCATAGGGCATGTTGATCATGGAAAGGGGTCAATAAAGAATCCCGGCGGACATATTAATATTTGTAATCCAGAATCAATTCCTGATGCGCTAGAAAGAAAATCCGGCTCAATAATTGTCCTAGACCGTGCAGGACAGGAAGCAATGCGATACAATCTTTATGGCGCAGTGCCAATTTCATGGAAAGGTCCTGCTCTTGACGCCAAAGCTGATACTTATGCAGTACAAGAGCTTGAGCTTGTTGTAGAAAAAGTGGAATTTGAAAAAACTGCAGCCGAGCCCATTCCAATTATATTCAGTCTTGCGGACGGAGATATTAAAGCTGAGGTAAATCCGGAAAGCATTCAAATAATATTTAACCCGAATGAGAACGCGCCAGCAAAAGCAAAGCCCTGGAAGCATCACGACATACAAGGCCTTGACAGCCCGGAGTTAGAGTTCACTTCCGGAGAACCTTACAGGTTGCAAATGGAACTTTTTTTTTGATGGGTATGAAGAGAAAAAAGACGTGCGCGAATTAACTGACAAAATAGAAAAGCTAGCGTTGGTTGATACAGAGAAGCATCGGCCTCCGACAATTCTTTTAACTTGGGGAACAGGTCTTGCATACAAAGGTGTTCTTGAAAGCGCCCAAACCAAATACACACTTTTCCTAGATGACGGCACGCCAGTTAGAGCGGTAATGAACACTGTCTGGAAAGAATTTTCTCCGGTGAAAAGCGCGATAGATAAAGATAAATTGCCGCCTTCTGCGCCATGCAGATTTATTTTATAGTTGGTGTTGGGAAAAAGCATCTGGCGGAAGTTGTTGTAAGACAGTTGCGGTCTGTGATAGCGGAACGAGTTCAGTAACACATTGTACTGGTCTTGGAGGTTCTGTTTAGGGTAAAGAAATAAACAGAATCGCTGCGGCACAGATAGCACGCCCGTTTATTTATCTAATTATTAAATTAATAAGAAACTAAAAACCAGCCTCTCTCTTCAAAATTCCCGCCAAGTCCGTTCTCTCCCAAGTAAAATCAGGATCATTTCTGCCGAAGTGCCCGAACGCCGCTGTCTTTCTGTAAATCGGCCTGCGCAGATTCAGGTGGCTGATAATTGCGGCCGGGCGGAAATCAAAATGCTTTTTCACGAGCTCAATTATTTTTTCATCGGAAATTTTTCCTGTGCCGAAAGTGTTTACATTAATTGAAACCGGCTGGGCAACTCCGATTGCATAAGCAACTTGTATTTCACATTTGTCAGCCAAGCCAGCAGCAACAATATTTTTCGCAACATAGCGCGACATGTATGCTGCTGAGCGGTCAACTTTTGTTGGATCCTTACCACTAAAACAACCTCCTCCATGCCTTCCATATCCGCCGTAAGTGTCCATTATAATTTTTCTGCCGGTAACTCCTGAATCTCCGGGAGGGCCGCCTATTACAAATTTTCCTGTTGCGTTTATGTGGAACTGAGTTTCAGAATCCAAATATTTTTCGCAGACAGGCTTGATAATTTTTTCAATCACATCTCTGCGCAACTGCTCATAGGAAACATCAGGCGAGTGCTGAATTGCAATTACAACAGCTGTAACTCTTTTTGGTTTTCCATTTTCATACTCAACCGTGACTTGGGATTTTCCATCTGGCCGCGCCCATTCCAATTCTCCGGATCTTCTTGTGGTGGAAAGTTTTTCTGTTAATCTGTGGGCGAGAATAATTGGCAAAGGCATAAGCTCCGGAGTTTCATTGCACGCAAAGCCGAACATTAATCCTTGGTCGCCTGCGCCCTGCTCGCGCGCTTCTGTTGCTGTCACGCCCTGAGAAATATCCGGGCTCTGCTCGTGCAATGCAACAAGCACAGAGCAGCTGTCTGCGTCAAATCCATATTCTGGCTTGTCATAGCCAACTTGCCTTATTGTATTTCGCACAACTCCCTGAACATCAATGTAGCCTTTTGTTGTGACTTCACCTGCAACTACAACCAAACCTGTTGTTGTCAAAGTTTCTACAGCCACGCGCGAGAACGGATCCTGCTTGAACAATGCGTCCAGCACTGAATCGGAAATTTGGTCACAAATTTTTGACATCAAAGAATTTTTCACTCTAAGATTTTGTCAGGGTGACCTTCTGTTACGGACTCTGATGTGAACAGAAATTTTTCAGTCATTTTTTATCCTCCTTTGTTTTCTTTTAGTTGCTTGCTAAGGCTTATAAGCCTAACTGAAAGCTTTATTCTTTTAAGAATATTTATAAAGTCTGGGCTTTCATTGTAATTATGGTTCCACATGAAATAGGTGAGGTCGGAAAAATCCGGCGCAGGCTTGGGCTTACCCAGCAGCAGCTTGCGCAGATTGCCGGGGTTTCGCAGTCAATGATTGCAAAATTGGAATCTGGAGCAATTGATCCAAGCTATTCTTCTGTTAAAAAAATATTTTCCGCGCTGGAGAATTTTTCAAAAAAGAAAGAAGCGCGGACCTCAGAGTTCATGAGCAGAAAATTAATTTTCTGCGGGCCAGCAGAAAAAATTCATGCTGTTGCGAAAAAAATGCGAGCGCATGGAATTTCGCAAATGCCTGTCTTGCGCGGGAAAAAGATTGTTGGGCTTGTTGGAGAGTCAGAAATTCTTGAAGCCTTGCTGGATGAAAATAAAAATAAAATTTCCGAAATCATGAAAGAACCGCCGCCGATTGTTTCGCTGGAAGCTGGAGCAGAGGTTGTTTCAAACCTGCTGAAGTTTTATCCAATTGTTCTTGTAGCAAAAAATGGAAAGATTTCTGGGGTTGTCACAAAATCAGATTTGCTTGCGCGGGCTTGAAATCTTTATAAACCCGCCCGCAAAAAATGAAATATGCCTGAAACAAAATCCGCAGTAAAAAATCTTAAAGAAGGAAAATTTTGCATTATGGACGGAGAGCCTTGCCGTGTTTTAGATGTCACAATTTCTGCTTCTGGAAAGCATGGTGCGGCAAAAGCAAGAATAGAAGTTGTTGGAATGTTTGACAATCGCAGGCGCTCGGTTGTAAAGCCCGCTGACACAGAAATTGAAGTTCCGATAATTGACAAAAGAAATGGGCAGGTTGTTGCAATCATGGGCGAGAATGCTCAAGTAATGGATTTGGAAAATTATGAAACTTTTGACGCAATAATTCCAGAAGAGCTGCGCGGAAAAATTTCTCAGGGCGGCGAGGTCCAGTATTGGATTATAATGGGAAAGAAAATGATTGTCTCAACCAGATAGAAAAATTTCGAAAAGCTTGCTTGCGTCTGCCATTTCTATTCCAGGCAGGGGAATTAAATTAACAACAATTAAAATGAAAAATATTTTTGCGATAAAATCCAGCTCTTTGAAATTGAAAGCCTTTGAAATAAAAAGCAGGCTGAGGGAAATTATAAGAGGGATTACTGATGCCCCAAGTATTACAAAAGCTTCTGATGCTGCGCTGCCATGCAAATGGGAGATTCCAACAAAAAATCCCAAGAGAGCATAGTCAGGCTGCATTCCTAAAACGAATTTAGGCTCAAGCCCAAGCAAATCAGCGGCCGCAAAGTGCCCAAATTCATGCGCCAGCACAAAACCAAGCCCTGCTAGTATTACTATCAAAAAATAGTATTTTTCCATGAATTCATTACTAAATGAAGATATTTAAAGACATGAGAAGAAGCTAAAATCCAACCCCCATATACCTTCTCACATCAGAAATTTTTCTGAACTTATCAACAAGGCCCTTTTGATACTCCATCATGTCTGAAACCGTTATTATTCCAACAAGCTTTCCATTTTCAATAACAGGAAGCTTCTGGACTTTGTTTCTCATCATCAGGCTTGCTGCGTAGTTTAGGCTGTCTTCCGGAGAAACATAAATCAGGTTTTTTTTCATTGCATCTTTCACAAACGCATTTTTTTTCTTGGATGCCGAAAAAACATCAAAAGAAGTAATTATGCCAGAAGGCTTTCTTTTTTCAAGAACAATCAGCGAGCTTATCCCGTGTTTTTTCATTATTTTCACAGCGCGCTCCAGCGAAGCGTCAGGAGAAATTGTTTTTGGCTTTTTGTTCATTGCTTCTGATACAAACATTTAACCACCTGCCGCAGTTTCATTTCTTTTCAGCGCAATAAGCTGCGAAACTTTTTCAACAAGATGCTTTTCATACGCAATCAAATCGGTTGCAGTGATTATTCCAACCAACCCCCCATCACTGAGAACAGGCAGCCGCTTTATTTTGTATTTTGTCATTGCGTCTGCTGCATCCTCCAAACTTGCTTCCGGCTCAATATAAATCATCTCATCAGATTTTGTCATTATTTCTTCAACTTTCACATCAAAAGATTTTTTTCCTTTTGCCACAACATCAACAAGAATATCCCTTTCTGTTACAATGCCTGCCACTTCTCCTGTGCCCGAAACAACAACCAGGCCGCCTATATGGAATTGGTTCATAATTTCTGCTGCTTTGTTTGCAGTATCATCCATTCTTATAGTTTTCACATCTGTGCGCATAATTTCTTTTACAAGCATGCAGAATATTAAATTCAGCGATTTAAAAGCGTGAAGAAAAATTATCTTTTCTTTCTGATATTAAATTTTTTCACATAACCTCTCGCAGATTCTCTAACAACATCTTTCAATCCCCAACCAAGAGCGATTGCAACTCCCAAACCAACAGAGCCCACAGCAACCAGAAGAATGTTGTTTATCAGCGTGGGGTCTATTCCAACAAACGGCAGCGCGAGCGCAACTGAAAGATAAAGTATCAAAAAGAAAATCAGGCTTCCGACAAGATTTCCATAAATATTTTTAGAGCTTATCAGTTTGTCTTTCATGTAAACAGCAATAGCATAGCCGACAATTATAATTAGAGATGCCTCAAGCATGCTTGGGATAACATTAATAATTGTGTTGATGAATTCGCTTACCGCAGCAACACCAAGAAAAATCGCAGCCTGCTTCAAAAACACAAAGTAAATTATCCACCTTGTTACCAAATCCAGAACATGCGAAACCTTAACAGCAATATGATCTTCTGCTGAAATCCATTCATCTATTTTTGAGCGCACAACAACTTCTCTCACAATTCTTCCAACTATTTTTCCAATAACCAAACCAACAAGAATTGTGATTGCCGCAGCTATTACCTGTGAAAGCACAAGCGGCAGCTGCTGGCTTATGCTAGAAACAAAAACTGAAACAGCTTCTTCAATTCCTACCATGTTATTTTTATAAAATTGCTGATTTAAAAAGATTTTTAACATGGGAAAACAACAAGAATTATGGCAAATGCTTCCGTGATATTGCAGAAAGTTCTGAAAAAAGTTGCTCCATCTCCAGCAAAGCAAAAGCTTGTTTCATATTTGGAGAAAAAGCTTTTGCAAGTTTCAAAATCCAATGGAGCAAATCCTTTAATTTGCGGCTCTGTTGCAAAGGGCACATGGCTTGCTGACAAGAACGAGCTGGATTTATTTTTGCTTTTTCCGGAAACTATAGAGAGAAAAGAATTTGAGCAGAAAGGCTTGGCTCTTGCAAAAAAAATTGCTTCAAGCCTAAAAGCAAAATGGGAAATGGAATATGCAGAGCATCCATACATTCACGCTTTTGTAAAATTCGGAAAGGAAATTTTTGACTTGGACATTGTTCCCTGCTACGACGCGCCTGCTGAAAAAATAAAATCTGCAGTTGATAGGACTCCGCACCATGTGAAATTTATTTTGGAAAATATTTCCGCCGAGCAGAAAGACCAAGTGCGCCTGCTGAAAAAGTTTTTAGCATCAGCAGGCTGCTACGGCGCGGACTTGCGAACAAGCGGATTTTCCGGATATCTTTCAGAATTGCTGATTCTGAAATATGGAAACTTTTTGAAAGCTTTGGAAGCCGCAAAAGATTGGAATGTGGGGTTTGCAATTAACTTAAAAGACTCCAACATTTCCCACAATGACCTTTTCAAAAAATTCCACACTCCATTAATTTTTATTGACCCAGTTGATTCAAACAGAAATGTTGCAGCTGCGGTTTCTGCTGAAAGCTTTTTCAAATTTATTTTCGCCGCACGCGCTTTTCTTTCCAAGCCAACAGACAAATTTTTCTTTCCTGCGCAGCAAAAGCCTTTAAGCTCAGCAGAAATCAAAAAGCAAATCAAATTGCGCAGCTCCAATTTTTGCGCAATAAAATTCAGCCGCCCGAAAATCCACGGCGATATAATTTGGACACAGCTAAAAAAACTTTTGAAAACTTTTGAGCAGAATTTGCAGAAAGCTGGCTTCAAGCTTTTGAAAAATGAAAGCTACTTTGATGAAAAATTCTGCGTTGTAATTCTGGAATTTGAAAGCTGGCTTGTTTCAAAAACAACAAAACACTCGGGGCCCTCAATTTACGCGCACAAGCCTTCTGAGGGCTTTTTGAAGCACTATGCCGGAAAGAAAGTTTTTATAAATTTAGAAAACTGGTTTGTTGAAACCGAACGCGAGTTCACAACAGCAGAAAGTTTTTTGAAAAACTTTTTGCATGCTAGCGAGAAAGAGCTTTTGCTTGCTGGTGTTCCTAGCAAGCTCGCGGGCCCGATGAGAAAAGCAAAATTGGTTTTCGGCGAGCGAGCGCTTTCAATTTTGAGCACGGGAGATTTCAGGATTTTCTTAAGAAAGTATTTTGAGAAAAATTGATTTAATCATGTCGTGTACCTAAACCATAAAGTCTGCAAGTTGCCTCCCAACTATAGCCAGTTCTACCATCAGTATCAATTTCATCTGGCAGATGAAAATCAGGCCATTCAGGAACTGTTGGCATATCTAATTATTATTTCGCAAACATTTAAATCTATCACATACCCAAAATTTCCATGCCTACCCCACTTGAAATCTTTTTTCTCGGAACAGGCTCTTCAATCCCAACAGCCAAAAGAATGCATCCGGCTTTTGCTTTGCGCCGGCCAGCAGATATTTTTCTCTTTGACTGCGGAGAATCCTGCCAACTCGGCCTGCAAAAGCAAAAAATTTCTCCACTGAAAATTTCAAAAATTTTTATTTCCCACTGGCATGCAGACCATTTCTCGGGCCTGCTCCCGCTTATAGAAACCATGCACCTGCTCAACAGAAAAACTCCGTTGGAAATTTATGCGCCCGAGGCCTCGCGCTTTGTTGACGCGCTCTCAGAGCTGAGCTATTATGGAATTGGCTTTGAAATTCGCGCAGTAGATTGCAGCACAGAGCAAAAACAAAAAATTGTTGACGCGCCGGAATTTGAAATTCTTTCAATCCCAGTAAAGCACAGTGTGCCTGCCTGCGGATTTGTTTTTTCAGAAAAGCCTCATGTGAAAATTGACATAAAGCTCGCAAAAAAATTCGGACTGGAAGCTGGTCCTGCTCTTGCAGAAATAAAATCTTCCGGCTCGCTGAAAATTAAAAACAAAACAATAAATCTCAGCGACATTTCAAAAATTTCTCTCGGCAGAAAATTTGCCTATTCCGGCGACTGCCTGCCAACAGAAGAATTTTTCCGTGCAGCCGCTGGCGCGGATTTGCTTGTGCATGACGGAACTTTTATTGAAGCAGTCGAAGGAAGAGCGCACTCAGCTGTTTCTGATGTGGCTGCTCTTGCGAAAAAATATTCTGTAAAAAAACTCGCGCTTGTGCATTTGAGCCATAGGTATAAGGATGAGAAGGAGACTATTGCGGCTGCGAAGAAAGTTTTTAAGAACTCGATTGTTGGGAAGGATGGGATGAAAGTGATTCTCTAATAGACCTTGTCTGCCAATAGAAAGCTTTTTAAGAAAGCTTTCCACTATACTATTATGGATTTAAGAGGCTTAATCAAGGAGCAGAGAGAGGAGCTGGAAAGGATAGAAAAAGAAGAAAGAATAATAAAAAGGGAGCATCTTGAAGCAAGCAGAACTTTCTTAAAGCATCCTAATGCTCTCGCTATCTTAGGAATAAGAAGGTGCGGCAAGTCCATATTTTCCTATTTGCTCGCGAAAGGCAAAAAATTCGGCTACATAAACTTTGATGATGAAAGGCTTTCGGGAATAAAGGCAGAAGAGCTAAACAAAATTTTGGAGGCCTTTTATGAACTTTATGGGGATGTGGAATATATAATTTTGGATGAAATACAAAATGTCGGCAAGTGGGAGTTATTTGTCAATAGGCTGAGAAGGACAAAAAAGGTTATAATAACAGGAAGCAATTCTAAACTTTTGTCAGGCGAATTGGCGACCCACCTTACTGGAAGGCATATAGATATAGAGCTCTTTCCGTTTTCTTTCCGGGAGTTTTTGGACTTCAAAGGATTCAAAAAATCCGAAGCTTATACAACAATTGAAAAAGCAGAAATTTTGAAATTATTGAAATCATATTTCAACTTCGGCGGTTTCCCGGAAGTTGAGAAGTTCGGGAAGCCAATGATAGCAAGGATTTATGACGATATTATTACCAAGGATATTTTGCTAAGGTATAAAATAAAAAAATTGGATGAGATGAAAAGGCTTGCAAAATATGTTGTCACAAATTCTTCAGAAGAAATCAGCTACAGCAAAATGGCAAAAATTTTGGGGATAAAACATGTATCTACAATATCCAACTGGATTTCCTACTTGGAGGATTCATTCCTGATTTTCAAGCTGGAAAGATTCGCATTTAAATTGAAGCAGCAGTACCTAGCCCCAAAAAAAGTTTATTGCATAGACAGCGGTTTAATAAACTCTGTTGGTTTCAGGCTCTCTGAAAATTTCGGAAAGCTCATGGAAAATATCGTTGCTGTTGAGCTGAAGAGAAGAAAGGCTCCTGGCAATTCCTTTGAAGTATTCTATTGGAAAGACCATCAGCAAAATGAAGTAGACTTCCTAGTAAAGAGAGGCGCCAAGGTTGAGCAGCTAATTCAGGTAACTTACGCAAACGATATAGAGGATTTGAAAGAGCGAGAGGCCAGATCGCTGCTGAAGGCAAGCAAAGAGCTGAAGTGCAAAAATCTAATTGTAATAACATGGGAGTATGAAGCCGAAGATAAAATAAAAGGAAAGAAAATAAAGTTTATCCCACTGTGGAAATGGCTTTTGGAATGATTTATTAAGTGATTTTATGACAGCAAAAAAGCAAAGCTTTTTGCGCCACAAAAATTCTTCTAGAATTTTTATGAAACCAAAAATTATAAGAGCAGAAGATTTGAAAGAGAATGATTATGGCGACACAAAGGTAACAGACATTTTGAACACGCGGGAATTTCCGAAGTTCAGCATTGCAATAGTCAGAAAAATTGGAAATGACATAAAGCTTGGCGCTGACAAGGAAAGCGATGTTACTTACTTTGTTCTGGAAGGCGAAGGAAAATGTATTGTTGAAAGAAAAGAATTTACAATAAAAAAAGGCGATTTGGTTTTCCTTCCACACGGAACAAAATACAAAAACATGAAAGGCTTAACTTTGCTTGCGATAGCTTCTCCAAGATTTTACAGAAAAAAGAGAAAGTATTTTGAGTAATTACTTCCCCCCAACCAGCACAATAATTTTTTTAGGAATTCTTTTGTTGTTGAGGATAATATGAAAATAGAACTATAATTAACTATCTATAAGTTATAAAGCTTTATATATAAGCTCACCCAACTAATTACAGATTATTATGGGCAATTCAGAACAATCAGAGTCAGCTTCGCAAGCTGTACCGCCATTTATAGTGGAAACATTAGCTAAATATGGTTCAGACATCGCTGGTGTAGTTTCTGAAAGATTGATGGAAATATACAAATTCTCTCCAGAAAGAGCCGCGACTTTATCTGAACTTTGTGGTTCTGATCCCGTTATGCGCGTTGTTAAAGCGCACGGCGCCGAAGCAGCTGATGGAATCTTAGCTGGTATTGATGATTTATCTTATTTTCCAGACTTCAATGAAAGGATGGAAAGGGTCTCAAAATCTATAGAGGACAAAGATGTCATCGAATGCGTAAGAAGGTACCATGGACCCGCGGCCATAGAGGTAGCAAAAGAAATGGTCGAATCAGCAGGCTCTGCCAGAGGTAATGTTAAAAAATTAGCGAAAGCAATGGCTTCGGATGAAGTGGTGGCAGCATTAAACCAACTTGAAGATTCTTACATTACCGGAAATCTGATTAGCATAGCTAGGAATTCAACTGATCCAGAAGTTGTTAGAACCGCTGCCAGAACATTGGGAAAACATAAAAAAGAATATGCGTACCGTCTATCCAATATTTTTCGCGATCTCGATTATCACGATAGAACAAAAGATGAAGAAGCTTTGAAGATTGCTTTTGAAATAGCAGAAGAAGTAGTTGATTATTTACCGGATACAAGATTCGTTGATGCTGCTTATCGCGCTGCTAGGTTTACAAAAGATAGAGGCGCGGCAAAAGCAGCAGCAGGTTTGATGAAAAAAATGGTAATGTTTTTAATGAGATTTTGAAAATAATAGAAAACACGCAAGATAAAGAAGCTATAATTGCTGCCGCGGAAGCAATCGGTAGATACAGATTTCATCAAAGCGCCGGAATCATTGCGCGAGAGCTTAGTGAACTTTCATCCGATAAAAATGGAAAGGACATCGTATTAAAGGCCAGCAGGCTCATGGGTTCTGAAGAATTCTATAATTTTTTGGAAGGACATAAGGAATATAGATTTGTGCATGGCTTAGTTCGTATGGCTGGCGCATGGACAGATGATGATTCTGCTGTGAAAGAATTATTTGAAATAGCTCGCGGTCTAAACGAAGATACTATTGCAGATGTAACATCTGGTATTGCTAAACTCGGTGGAATTCAAGACAAATCGAAAAGAAGTACGGCCTTATCTAAAGTAAAACATTTAATTTCTGATTTGTACGAGAGGGATCCTACAACAACTATTTTGGCTGTTGAAAACTCCGCAAAAACAGTAGAAATATTCGGAGATAAATCTGATGCTGTTTTTGATTATTTTCAGAGAAGAAGAGACAGAGATTCCATTCTGGCAATAAAAAGAATTCGAAAATCCAAAGAAGTTTCACATGCGCTAGGAAATTTAAAGGCAGCAGAATTCGGAAATAAACAAGCCGAGAGACTCATTAAGCTGGCTTCCTATTTGGATGCCAGTTATCAATTGGATTTGAATCCGGAAGTTTCTGAAGATTTGCAGGCTTCCTACAATAATGTGGAAAACACATTAAAGGAATATTTTAAGTCTTTGGGAATAAATGATTTAGAAAAAGGTTTGAAGTTCGCTCACTGGATTACATCAAAGGATGAAACCGCGCTACGTGTTTTGAAAGGAGAGAAAATTGAAAAGCCCAGACTTTCCAGAACATACAAATTAAGAGGTGTAGAGAAGTTTGACTTAGAAGCAATTAAAAAAGAAATACAATCTTACGCTGATATGGCCGGCTTAACAATGCAAGTTGAAGGAGAAACTTTGGCAGAGCTCAAAGAGGCTGCCGAAAGAATAATGTCCGGTGTTAGTAAAAATAAAGGCTTGGATGAAAGCGTTGTGAGAGAAATAAAACCAAATCTTAGCAGAATACTGAACACAACTTACAAGGGAAGCAGAGGCTATACTTTGTCTGTTAATCCTTCTGATATGGAAGCTCAGCTTGAAGCGCTGCAAAATATTCCTTCATGCCTTTCTCCCGGCGGTTCTAATTTCAGATTTACAAAAGAATATCTAGGAAATCCAAACACATTTTGGGCTGCGGTGAGAGAGGAAAACAAGGATGGAACACCAGGAAAAGTTGTTGGAAGAGTAACAATTTTTAGAGGAAAGCGAGATGGAGAAGATGTTATCGCAAGAGTAAGCGATGTTTACTCAACTGCTCCAATTGGCAAGGAATCAGTAGACGAGGCTCTAAGAGAATATGCAAAAGAAAGCGGCGCAAAACTTACAGGAACAGGAGAAATTGAAGTTGATAATTTGGAAAAAGCTTACGATGATTATGCCAGCGGATCAGATGGAATAGTATCACTGGCAGAACATGCGATAACATAAAACTTTTCAAATAGAAATATTTTATTTCTTCCCAACCAGCACAGCATTCACAACTCCATGCTGCCCGGGCCTGCTTGTGACTTTAGCCAAGCCCAATTCTGTTTCAACAATAGCCCCGCGGGTAATAACATTCATTCTCACAAAGTGAGGGTTCGCAGAATTTTCT